>JAAZAQ010000133.1 GCA_012514225.1 Clostridiales bacterium
GGCCGGCCGCCGGGGACGACCGCCATCTTCTTGCGGTCCCTGGGGCTGCGGCCGATGGCGCCAATCATCTCCCCGGCCTCCTCCCGCAGGGTCCCGGCCACGCGGGCCAGGTAGAGCTTTTCAATCTTCCGCTGGGCTAGCGCCTGGGAGAGGGCCAGGTGGGCGCGGTCGTTCTTGGCGACCAGCATCAGCCCCGAGGTGTCCTTGTCCAGCCGGTGCACGATGCCGGGGCGCTTCTGCCCGCCGATGCCGGAGAGCCGGTCCAGGTGGAACACCAGCGCGTTGACCAGGGTGCCGGAAGGGTTGCCGGCGGCCGGATGGACGACCAGGCCCGCGGGCTTCACCACCACCGCCATCGCCGCGTCCTCGTACAGCAGGCAGATGGGGATGTCCTCCCCTTTGGCGGCGGATTCCTCGGGTTCCGGAAGGTCGATAACCACAATATCGCCGGTCTTTGGGATAAATGACGGCTTGTCCGCCACAATGCCGTTCACCCGGGCCTGCCCGTCCCGGATGAGCCGGGCGGCCTGGGAGCGCGAGAGCGCCCCGCCGGAGAGCAGCAGGTCCAGCCGCCGCCCGTCGCCTGTCTTCTCAATCCGCTCCAAGGGCGTCCTCCTTGCCAAGCAGCGAAACCATCAGGACGCCCGCGCCCAGGGTCAGGCAGGCGTCGGCCAGGTTGAACACCGGGAAGGCCATGAACAGAAACTGCAGGTAGTCGCCGACCGAGCCGTGCAGCAGGCGGTCGGCCAGGTTGCCCGCGGCGCCGCCCAGCATCAGCCCGGCGCCCAGGGCCGGGAGGCCGCGCATCGGCCGGCGCGCCAGCCAGGCGGCGGCCAGGACCAGCGCCAGCGCGGTCACCGCGGTGCTCATCGCGGGGCTCGCGCTCAATAGCCCGAAGGCCACCCCGGCGTTCCGGGCGGAAGTCAGCCCCAGAACGCCCGGAACCAGCGCCCGGGCCTCCCCCAGCGGCGCCCATTTCAGCGCCAGGTCCGCGCACAGTGCCAGGCAGGCCGTGGCCGCGGTCGTCCGCGTCATCGTGTTCCCCATCGGGGCCATTATACCGCCTGCCCCCGGGAATACAAAGCGCGTTGAACGCAGGCCGCCACGGGTACATTCCCTCTATACCTGAAGGAGGCGCTGTATGCAATTAATGCTGTCAATCCTGCTGGTCCTGGTCCTGCTGGCCGGGCTGTTCGTCGCCGTTCCCGTCACGCGGGCCGGGGCTGAGGAAATCAAGACCATCTACTTCGCCGGCGGCTGCTTCTGGGGCGTGGAGCACATGATGCAGCAGGTGCCCGGCGTCACCGAGGCCGTCAGCGGCTACGCCAACGGCACGCTGGAAAATCCCACCTACCAGCAGGTCCTGACCGGCGGCACCGGCCACCGGGAAACGGTCCGCGTGCGCTACGACGCGCGGCTGGTCACCCTTGAGGAGCTGCTGGGCCTCTTCTTCTCCGCCATCGACCCGACGGTGAAGAACCGCCAGGGCAACGATATCGGCACGCAGTACCAGACCGGCATCTACTATGAAAACGAGGAGGACGGGAAGGTCGTCCAGGCCGCCGCAGAGGCGGAAAAGGCCCTGCACCCGGCCTTCCATGTCGAAATCGCGCCGCTGACAAACTTCTGGGACGCGGAGGACTACCACCAGGATTACCTGGTCAAGAACCCCGGCGGCTACTGCCACCTGGGCGCGGAGGACTTCGAGCGCGCCCGCCAGACCGGCAAGCCCCGGGAAGCCCGCACGGCGGAATACCGCAAAATCACGCCCCAGGATGCCAAGGCCGCGATGGACGGCGGGCAGAAGCCCGTCATCGTGGACGTACGCGAGCCCTTCGAGTTCGCGGCCGGGCACATCCAGGGCGCCGTCAACCTGCCACTGGGGCAGCTGACCCAGCTGGCGGAAACGGAGCTGCCCGACAAGGACGCCCTGATTTACCTGTACTGCCGCTCCGGCTCCCGCAGCCGGGCCGGCGCGATGCAGATGGTGCAGCTGGGCTACACCAACCTCTACGACCTGGGCGGCATCATCGACTGGCCCTACGAAGTCGTCAAGTAAAAATTACTTGTTCAACGCAAGAATCCGCGGCGCCTGCCGCGGATTCTTTGATAATGCCTTGCGAAACAGCGCCTTCCGCGGGGCCGCCTACTCGTACAGCGTATACAGGGTCAGGCCGTTGCCGTCCGGGTCCTGGAAGTCGAAGTAACGCAGCACGCCGGGCACGTCGGTGATTTCCTCCACCTGGTGGCCCATTTTCACCAGGCGCCTGCGTTCCTTCTCCACGTCCGGGACCCCGAGGCGCAGCGCGGCGTCCGAGGGGATTTTCTCCCGCTCGAACAGCTGCAGCCACACCGGGCCCAGCTGCATTTCGGCGATGCCCTGCACCGGCCGGACGGCCTTGCGGATGCCGAAGGCCCTCTTGTACCACTGGATGGCCTTCTCCAGGTCGGATACGGAAAAGGCCACGGTCACGCTCTGGATGTTCACGTCGCGCGCTCCCCCCGGATGAGCCGGTCCATCGCCCGCGCGGCATCCTTGCCCGCGCCCATCGCCAGGATGACGGTGGCCGAGCCGGTCACCGCGTCGCCGCCGGCGTAGACCTTTTCCCGGCTGGTCAGCCCGTCCGGCCCGTCGGTTTTGATGCCGCCCCACTGGTCGGTCTCCAGCCCCGGCGTGGTCAGGCGGATGAGGGGGTTGCTGGAGGTGCCGATGGCGATGACCACCACGTCCGCCGGCAGCTCGTAGTTGCTGCCCGCCTGCTCCACCGGGCGGCGGCGGCCGGAGGCGTCCGGCTCGCCCAGGGTCATGCGGATGCATTCCAGGCCGCGCACCCAGCCCTTGCCGTCGTCGAGCACCTGCACGGGGTTGGTCAGCATGCGGAAGGTGATGCCCTCCTCCTGCGCGTGGTGGACCTCCTCCAGCCGGGCGGGCAGCTCCTTCATCCCGCGCCGGTAGACGATGGAGACCTCCTCCGCGCCCAGCCGCTTGGCGCAGCGCGCGGCGTCCATGGCCACGTTGCCCCCGCCCACCACCGCCACGTGCCGGCCGTGCATGATGGGGGTCAGGCTGTTCGCCTCGTAGGCCTTCATCAGGTTGATGCGGGTCAGGTACTCGTTGGCGGAATAGACGCCCTTGAGCGACTCCCCGGGGATGCCCATGAAGCGCGGCAGACCCGCGCCGCTGGCGATGAACACGGCCTCGAAGCCGTACTCCAGCAGCTCGTCGATGGTCAGGGTCTTGCCGATGACGGTGTTGAGCGTGATTTCGACGCCCTGGCGCTTCAGCGCCTCCACCTCGGCCATGACGATGTCCTTGGGCAGGCGGAACTCCGGGATGCCGTAGGTCAAGACGCCGCCGGGCAGGTGCAGCGCCTCGAACACCGTCACCGCGTAGCCCATCCGCGCCAGTTCCCCGGCCGCGGTCAGCCCGCCGGGGCCGGCGCCCACCACGGCTACCTTGTGCCCGTTGGGCGCGGGGCGCGGCGGCGCCGCGCAGGCGTTCTCCCGGTGCCAGTCGGCGGCGAAGCGCTCCAGCCGGCCGATGCCCACGCTCTCGCCCTTCAGCGCGCGCACGCACTTTTCCTCGCACTGCGTCTCCTGCGGGCACACGCGGCCGCAGACCGCCGGCAGGGCGCTGTCGCGGTTAAGGGTCAGAAAGGCGCCCTCGAAATCCTCCTTCGCGATCTGCCCGATGAAGGCGGGGATGTCGATGCGCACCGGGCAGCCGTCCACGCAGGGCTTGTGCCGGCAGTTGAGGCAGCGGGCGGCTTCCTCCACCGCCATTTCCTTCGTATAGCCCAGGGCGACCTCGGAAAAATTGCGGTTGCGCTCCTCCGGGTCCTGGGCGGGCATGGGCACTTTGTTGGGGGACATATTGCGCGCCATTCATTCCACCTCCTTGTCGAACAGGCGGCAATTGTCCTCCCGCTGCCTGGACTCGTATTCCTCGTAAATCCGGTTGCGGCTGATGACCTCGTCGAAGTCCACCTCGTGCCCGTCAAAGTCCGGCCCGTCCACGCAGGCGAACTTGATTTTGCCGCCCACCGTCAGCCGGCAGCCGCCGCACATCCCGGTCCCGTCGACCATGATGGGATTCATGGACACGGTGGTCTTGATGCCGTGGCGCTTGGTCAGGAGGCTGACGAACTTCATCATGACCAGCGGGCCGATGGCGATGACCTCGTCATATCGGTTGCCTTCCTGGATGAGCTTCTCCAGCGCGTCGGTCACCAGCCCCTTCTCGCCGTAGGTGCCGTCGTCGGTCATCACCTGGAGGCGGTTTGACACCTTCGCGAATTCCTTCTCCAGGAACACCATTTCCTTGTTCCGGAAGCCGATGATGACGTGCACCTCGCTGCCCTGCTCGAACAGCTTGCGCGCGACGGGATAGGCGATGGCGCAGCCCACACCGCCGCCGATGACACAGGCCTTCGCGATGCCTTCCGTCCGGGTCGGCATGCCCAGGGGGCCGACGAAGTCGTGCAGGTTGTCGCCGGACTCCAGCGTGTCCAGCTCCATCGTCCCCGCGCCCACCACCTGGTAGACCACCGTGACGGTGCCCTGCTCCGGGTCCCGGTCGTGGATGGTCAGCGGGATGCGCTCGGAGTTTTCCTTCGCGCGCAGGATGATGAACTGGCCGGCCTTCGCCTTTCTGGCGACCAGCGGCGCCAGCACGGACATCTTGGACGCGTTGCCGCTGAGCTTGGTTTTCGCGACGATGGTGTACATCAAGACCCTCCTGTTTTTTGAATGGGCTCGGGGACGACGTGCGGCAGGCGCCTGAGCGCCTTGGCGCGCCGGGCGTGGTCGGGCATCAGCCCGGACAGCGCCCGGTAGAAGGCGGGGGAGTGGTTCAGGTGCTTCAGGTGGGCGGCCTCGTGGGCGGCGACGTACGCCACGATGTCCCCGGGGGAGGCCATCAGCCGCCAGGAGATGCAGACGACGCCTTTCGCGTTGCAGCTGCCCAGGCGCTTTTGGGCGGAGGTAATCCGGACGCGGGCGGGCCTGGCGCCCAGCGCCGCGGCGTAGCGGGCGACCAGGGGCGGCATCAAAAGGGCGGCTTCCCGCCGCATCGCCTGCTGTTCCTGCGCTGACACCAGCCGGGGCGCCGGACGGGGGGCGCTCAGGTGCCTGTCCAGCCATTCCCCCCGGGAAACCAGGAAGCGCTCCACCTCCCGCATCGGCAGCCGGGCCGGCGCACGCACGATGACCTCGCCGTCCGGCCGGATTTCCAGGGACAGCGTCCTCCTCCGGCTGCGGACGAGCCGGTACGCGGCGTCCCGGCCGGGGAGCTTCCCCGCGGGCTCACTCATCCTTCCGGTGGAACAGCTGCCGGACCTGCTCCAGCGCCTTTCGCGGGAAGCGCCCGGCCTTCCTCAGCCGCATCTCGGCGTCCAGCGCCCCGCGGCGGTACTCCAGGCTGCCCGGCTCCATGCGCACGGCGGCGCGCCAGGCCTGGTGGCTGCTCAGGTACTGCCTCAGGCCCCCCAGCGTCTCCCCCTGCAGGGCGTACCACTCGGCGTCCTTGTTCTCGGCCTTGCTCAGTTGCAGCAGGGCCATCTCGTACTGCCTGCGCTCCAGCAGCTTGCGGGCCCAGCCCTTGGCCTGCTCCAGCGGCAGCGCGGCGGCGGGGGTCTGGCGGGATGTGGCGATTTTCATCGCCTGCTCATAGGCCAGGTTGATGCCGATGAGCCTTTCCTGCCCGGCCCGCTGCGCCTCCGCGTCCAGGAAGCTGTCCGGGTGGCAGGCCTTGACCAGCCGGTGGTAGGCGGAGCGGATGGCGGCCTCGTCGGCGTCGGGCTGGATGCCCAGCAGCTCAAACGCGGACGGCATCGCCGTTGTACTCCGGTTGGCAGGGCTCCCGCCTGATCTGCGCGCCCAGGGCGTTGAGCTTGCTCTCCAGGTGCTCGTACCCCCGCGCGATGTTTTCCGGGTTGTAGATTTCCGTGGTGCCCTGCGCCATCAGCCCCGCGATGACCAGGGCGGCGCCGCCGCGCAGGTCCGGCGCGTACACGGGCGCCCCGTGCAATTCCGGCACGCCCTCGATGTGGGCGACGCGCCCGTTGATGACCGCCTTGGCGCCCATCTTGCGCATCTCGTCCAGGTGCTTGAAGCGCGACTCGAAGATGTTCTCGATGACCTCGCTGGTGCCCACCGCGCGGGTCAGCAGGGCGGACATCGGCTGCTGCAGGTCGGTGGGGAAGCCGGGGTACTCCTGGGTGGAAAGCCGGATGGAGCGGTGCCCCTGCTTGATTTTCACGCCGATGACGTCGTCCTCGCTGGTCACCATCACGCCCATCTCCAGCAGCTTGGCCGTCAGCGCCTCCATGTGCGTGGGGATGCAGCCGCGGATGGTCACGTCCCCCCGGGTCGCGGCCGCGGCAATCATCAGGGTGCCCGTCTCAATCTGGTCGGGGATGACCGCGTAGGCGGCGCCGCCCAGGCGGCTGACGCCGCGGATGCGGATGGTGTCCGTGCCGGCGCCGCGGATGTGCGCGCCGATGCGGTTTAAGAAGTTGGCGGTGTCGACGATGTGCGGCTCCCGGGCGCAGTTGGTCATCAGCGTGTCGCCCTCCGCGCGCGCGGCCGCCAGCATCACGTTGATGGTCCCGCCCACCGTCACCATGTCGAAGTTGACGTTGGCGCCCTTCAGCTTGCCCTCCAGCACGATCATGCCGCCTTCCTCGCGGATGTCGGCGCCCAGGGCGCGGAAGCCCTTCAGGTGCTGGTCGATCGGCCGGCTGCCCAGGTCGCAGCCGCCGGGGTACCCCACCCTGGCGTAGCCGTAGCGCCCCAGCAGGGCGCCCATAAAATAATAGCTGGCCCGCATCCGCTGGCTCAGCGCGAAGGGCACCGTGGTATCCGTCAGGCTGGAGGCGTCGGCCAGCATCACCTTCTGGTCCGGCTTCCAGTCGATTTTCGCGCCCAGGTGCCGCAGGATGCGGACCAGCACGCGCATGTCGGCGATGTCGGGCAGGTTGTCCAACTGGCAGGGGGACTCGGCCAGCAGCGCCGCGGGCACGACGGCCAGCGAGGTGTTCTTCCCGCCGGACACGTGCGTCTCGCCCATCAGTTCCCTGTTGCCGGAAATCACCAGTTTATACTCAGGCATCCGCCGGGAATCCTCCTTGTCTCATGCCCCCGGATTATAGCACAGCGCGCCATAATACTAAACTCAATCGAAAACGCTTTGATGGGGCGGCCTTTTTGCGTCTCCGCGTTGCCTCTTTCACTCGGCGCAGGCTCCGGATACGCCTCGTTCTTTCGGCTGGGCGGAGCCATCATACATTCTCATCCCCTCTGTGCGTTTTCTCATTCGTTTAGGATATGCGCCAAACCAATCAAAAAGGCCGCGTGCCGCGGCCATGCGAAGGGATGTCTCAGCTGCCCGGCGCGTCTTTTCCGTCCCCGGCGCCGCCGATTTGTGCGCCGGGGGAGGGAGGCCCGCTTCCCGCCTCCGGCGCGGCGAGGCCCGCCAGACCGCTTTTGATGAACTTCATCGCCTCGTCGACCACCTTCTCCAGGTCCGCCTTCTTGTCGAAGAAGACGTACTTGAGCCCGATGAAGTTGGAGATGCCCATGAGCATATAGGCCAGCACGGTGTTGTCCATCGGGAGGATTTCCCCGCGCGATTCCTCCAGCTGGCCCGCGTAGCGCCGGGCGAAGGTCTCGTAGTAGTCGACGAACAGCTTGGGGTTGATGTAGAGGGATTCCCAGATAATCTGGTACATGTGCGGCCTTTGCCGCACCTGCTTCAAAAAGGACAGCAGGCCCTCCCGCTCGGCCTGAAGGCGGGTGCCGCAGCCCTCCGTCGCCTCCGCGATGCTGCGGCGGATCTGGTGGCCGTATTGCTTGAGCAGGTGGCAGTACAGCGAATACTTGTCCTCGAAATAAATATAGATCGTCCCCGGGGCGACCTTGGCCCGCAGGGCGATGTCGTTGACGGCGGTGTTGTGGTAGCCCTTCCTGCCAAACTCCGTCTCGGCCGCGTGGATGATGCGGTTCATCGTGCTCTGCCCGCGGCTGGTCTTTGGCTTGTTCATCTCTCCTCCGTCGTCGTCCGGGCCTCAGGGCAGGACGATGGGCTCCCCGTGGTTGACAAAGCCCATCAGGATGGCGGAAAACAGGTCGGGGCGCTCATAGAAGGCGGCGTGCCCGGTTTTGGGCAGGATGACGTGCTGGGCGCCCTTGATGCGCTCCCGCATGAAGACCTGCTCTTCCACCGGCGTCACGTGGTCCTGCTCGGAGGAAACCAGCAGCACGGGGCAGTCGATTTCGTGCAGCTGCGCGGACACGTCGTGCGCCTCGGCCGAGCGCGTCAGCCGCTCCATGCGCGAGAGGAAGCCGGGGTCGTTAAAGGCGGTCTGTGTCAGCAGTTCCTTGCGCCGGGACATCCAGTCCGCCCGGCGGTCGTAGAAGTCCGGGCTGTAGATGACGGGGATGGTGGTGGAGTAGTAGGCCAGCGGGTTGCCCGCGGCCAGCACCCAGGCGTCCCCGATTTCCTTCAGCCAGGCGTTGGTGCGGGCGACGGTGTTGGCCAGCGCCAGCCGGGAGACCCTCCCAGGGTAGCGCACCGCCAGGTTCAGCGCAACCTCGCCGCCGTAACTGGTGCCGAACACCGCGGTTTTTGCGACACCCAGCGCTTCCAGCAGGGCGTCGAGCATCTCCGCCTGCAGCGGCAGGCCGAAGGGCCCGTCCATCGCCTCGCTCTGCCCCTGGTCCAGCAGGTCGACCAGGATCAGCCGGTTCCCGCCCTGCTGGAAGGCGTCCAGGAAGGGCGCCCAGGAGCGGGTGGACATCATGATGCCGTTCAACAGAAGGAGGGGCTTTCCTTCGCCGACGGTCTCGTAGTAGACCTTCTTCCCCTGAAAGGCGAAGGCGCTCATCGCGCGGACAGGATGCCGATGTCCAGCGCCTGGCGCCACAGCTCCTCCCGGTACTTCGGGTGGGCGATGCCGATGAGCAGCTCCACGCGCTCCCTGATGTTGGTGCCGCGCAGGTGGGCTACGCCATACTCGGTAACGACGTAGTCCACGTCGTTGCGGGAGAGGGAGACGGCGGCGCCCTGCATCAGCTGGGGCACAATCTTGCTCTTCTCCTCGCGCTCGCCGGTTTCCGGGTTTTTGACCATCGCGGTGGAGTAGAGGCAGATGAAGGAGCGGCCGTTTTTGCTGTTCTGGGCGCCGATGGCGGTGTCCGCCTGGCCTCCTGTGCCGGAAAACTGCGTGCTGCCCAGGGATTCGCTGGCGCACTGGCCGGTCAGGTCGATTTCGATGGTGGAGTTGATGGACACCATGTTGTCGTTTTGCGCGATGACAGCGGGGTCGTTGACATAGCTGCCGGCCAGCACCTCCACCCCCGGGTTGTCATTGGCGAAATCGTACAGTTCCTTTGAGCCCATGATGAAGGTGCACACCATCTTGCCCTTTTGCCGCTGCTTTTTGCTGCCGTTGACGGCGCCGGACTTGTACAGGTCCATCATGCCGGTGGTCAGCATTTCGGTGTGGACGCCCAGGTCCTTCTTGCCGTGCAGGGCCTCGGCCACGGCGTTCGGCATGCCGCCGATGCCCAGCTGGATGCAGTCGCCGTCGTTGATGAGGTCGGCGATGTAGCCGCCGATGACGCGGTCCTTCTCATTGGGCTCCACATAGGGAAGGGCCGGCACGGGGTAACTGGCCTCAATCAGGTGGGTGACCCGGGAGACGTGGATGTTCACGTCGCCGAAGGTGCGCGGGTAGTTGGGGTTGATCTCAAGGATGGCCACCTCGGCCGCCTCCAGCATCTGCACCTCGTAGGTGTTGGAGCAGGAGAGGGAGATGTAGCCGTGTCGGTCGGGCATGGCGGCGGCGCCGATGAAGATGCGCGGCTGCTTGTGGTAGAGGCGCTTGGTGGCCGCGAAATGCAGGTTGTTGGGCACAAATGAGGTGCTGCCCGCCTTGTGCGCCTTGCGGGTGGCGGGGTTGTAAAACCAGCTGTCGTGCTTGAAGCTGGCCTTGTAGGCGGGGTCGTTGAAGCAGGGGTAGTCGCCCATGGGCAGGCAGGTGGAGATGGTGACGTTCTGCAGCCGGTCCGCCGCGGTGTGCAGGTGGCTGAAGAAATCATTGGCGGTGGAGCAGCCCAGCCCGGTCACAATGTAGTCGTTGGACCGCACCAGGTCCACGGCTTGCTGCACGGTGATCAGCTTGTCTTTGTAATCCATGGCGTTTCCTTTCAGCGCTGGGGAATCTTTGTGGGGCCGCCCGTGCCTCATGCGGCAGGGGCTGGCATAAACGGGGGAGGAAGCCCCGAAGCTCCCTCCCCGGGAAAGGTCTGCGCCCCAGGGGGCGTCGCCAGGCTTACTCGCCCAGCAGCTCGCCGATGGACTTCATGCCGTCCACGGTGATGAAGGAGGTGGCGGGGTCGGTGTAGTTCTTGACATACTTGGCAAACGCCATGCCGTCCAGGCCGATGCGCTGCGCGTTGGAGTAATCCACGCCGCCGGAAATCGGCACGTTGATGCGCTCGGATTCCATGGCTTCCAGGAAGGAATCACGGGTGATTTCCTTGTCCGCCAGGCGGTTGATGCCTTCCATGAAAACATTGACCGCGATGAAGGAGGACATGGAGTAGGCGGAGATGCTGTACGCGGTGGCGGCTTCCTGGGTCACATAGCCCTTCTCAACGCCCCAGTCGAGGACCTTGAGGAATTCGGCGATGTCAGCGGCCTGGCGCTCTGTCTGCGCGGCGGGGTCGATGACGACCCAGGCGCCGCCGTAGATGTCGCCGGCGTCGGCTTCATTGGCAACGGCGGGCACGAAGGTGGGCGCCACGTTGACATAGGAGACGATGACCGGGATGCCGCGGGTCTCGGGGTTCTGCTGCATGGCGGTGTAGATGCCGTTGAAGTAGGGCTGGTTGCCGCCGATGATCACGGCGTCGGCGCCGGCCAGCTGGGCCACCTGGCTGGTCAGCTCGTCAGCGACGGTGGTGTTGACCTGGACGCCCAGGATTTCGGGGCGCCTGGACGCTTCGAGCGCTTCCAGCTGCATGTTCACGCCCTGCAGGATCTGGTTGCCCACATCGTCGGCGGAGTAGATCAGGCCGACCTTCTTGACCTCGGCGACGTTGGAGTCGGCGATGGCGGGCAGGTTGACGGCGCGCAGCAGCATGATGCGGCCTTCGGTGATGTAGATGGGCTGCACGGGGAAAGTGAAGCGCTGGTTGCCCTCGGCGGGCAGGTAGTACTGCAGCGCGGAGCCGGTGCCCCAGTAGACGGAGGGCACGCCGGATTCGACGATGTAGTCCTGGGTGGCGGCAATAATCCAGGTGCCCAGGTTGCCGACCATGGAGAACACTTCGTCGTCCTCGACCAGCTTCTCGATGTAGGTCTTGGCCAGGGGGCCTTCGGACTGGTCATCATAGGAGACGTGGTCCAGGTAGTAGCCCACGCCGTCAGCGCCCTTGGCGACGCCGCCCATGACTTCGTTGATGTACTTCACGAACAGCTTGTAGAACTGGCTGTAGGGCACGCCGACACCGGCATAGGCGCCGGCTTCGCACATGACCGAGCCGATTTTGACGGTGCCCTTGTACTTGACGCCGTCCTTCTCCACCGGGTTGGTGTCCACGCCCGTTTCCGCCAGCGCGCCGGCGGCCAGGGACAGGAACATCATGAGGACCAGGACCAGGGACAGGATTTTCTTCATGGGTTCTCTCCTTTGGTTTCCGTTTTATTTATCAAGCGCGTTTCGCCGCGCCCAACATCGTCTTTCAGGCCTTCTGGCCGCCCAGGTAGGCCTCGACCAGGGTTTCGTCGTGGATGAGCTCGTGGGCGGGCCCCTGCATGGACACGCGGCCCAGCTCCAGCACGTAGGCGTAGTCCGCGATTTTCAGCGTCTGGAAGGCGTTTTGCTCCACAATCAGGATGGTGTTGCCCGCCTCCTTCAGCTGCTGGATGATGGCGAAGATATCGCGGATAATCAGCGGCGCCAGGCCCAGGGAGGGCTCGTCCAGCAGCAGCACCTGGGGGCTGGCCATCAGGGCGCGGCCGATGGCGAGCATCTGCTGCTCGCCGCCGGAGAGGGTGTTGGCCTGCTGCCTGCGCCGTTCGCCCAGGATGGGGAAGAGGCTGTACACGCGCTCCAGGTTGCGGCTGACCACCTGCTTCTTCGGCTTGCCGGGTTTGCTGCGGAGGCCGTAGGTGCCCACCATCAGGTTTTCCTCGGTGGTCAGGCCCTGGAGGATGAGGCGGCCCTCGGGGGACTGGATGACGCC
>JAAZAQ010000134.1 GCA_012514225.1 Clostridiales bacterium
AAGGCCGACAGCGACAAGGTGGCCACGCCCGCCGACTGGCGCCCCGGCCAGGACGTCATCATCCCCACCGCCGGCTCCTGCGGCACGGCCAAGGAGCGGATGGAGAGCAAGGATGAGGACCAGTACTGCCTGGACTGGTTCATGTGCTTCAAGCGCGAGAAAAAGGCCTGACAAGTCGCCCAAACCATCCTCGGAAGAGCCCGGAAACGGGCTCTTCTTCTTTCGATCAACCTGCCTGCAGAGGCGAAAAGCGGGGGAATCGGGGGGGCGGCAGCCCACCGATTATCATCGTGTCGTCCGGCTCTGCCGGACGCGCGGGGCGTTTTCACGAACAGCGAAAACATTCCGCAGCAATCTTCCGAATCGAAAAAGGTTCGCAGACCTTTTTCGACAAGCAGAGCGCCCGGAGACGGGCTCTTTTCCTTTCCCGCGCCGGCCGCGCGGCGCCGCGGGGCACCGGTCAGCAAATCCCCCGCTTGCATGTGAGCGGATGCCGGGTTGACAGATTGACAATCTGGCCGTATACTCTGGTTATTAAATATTCTTAAACAATGTTTCGCGGCAAAACCGGTACCTTGGCGTTTCCACCCCTCCGGCAGACAGGCGCGGGAAAGGAACCATGGCAGGCACACCCGAACTCATTGGCGGGATGAACCGGCAGCTCATCCTGTCCCACCTCCAGAAGCAGGGGCCCAGCACCCGGGGCGACCTCAGCCGAGCGCTGGGGCTGAGCTTCCCGTCGGTCTCCGCCAACCTGGAGACCCTGCTGCAGCGGGGCATGGTGACCACCCGCGTCCTCGAGAGCGCGCCGGGCGGCGGCAGGCGGCCCGCGCAGTACGCCTACAACGCGCAGTGGGGCAACATCGCCGCCGTCGACCTGGGCCGCCACCGCGTGCGCCTGATGGTTTGCGACGCCCTGGGCAACCGGCTGGCTTCCGGCGCCTTCATCCCCGAGGAAGGCGCCGTGCCCGTGCCGGAACAGGTGCTGTCGCGCTTCCTGGCCCTGCTGGAGGAGGCGGGCGTGCCCCGGGACAAGGTCAAGCTGGTCAGCTTCGGCATCCCCGGCCTGCTGGACCCCGAGACCGGCCACCAGGTGTTTGCCCCCTTCCTGCACCCCTCCCTGCGCAGGCACCGGATGGACCTGTATTTCGAGGAAAAGTTGGGGCTGAAGACCTGCATCCAGAACAGCGTCAACCTGGCCGCCATCGCCGAAAAGTGGCAGGGCGCCGGCGTGAACCGCCGCAACATCGTCTACGTGGACCTGGCGGTCGGCCTGGGCAGCGCGCTCATCTTAAACGGCGACCTCTACGACGGCCACTCCGGCGCCGCCGGCGAAATCGGCTACATGCTGCCCGGCGTCGCGCACCGGCGGAAGGCCTTCGAGGAGGAGGGGGTGCTGGAAAAGTTCCTCTCCGCCTATGAGCTGCAGCGCAAAATCGCCAGCCGCTCCCCCGGGGGCACGGTGGAGGGCCTCATCGCCGGGGAGGACGCCGCCCTGGCCCCCCTGCTAGAGGAGTTGAAGGCCCACTACGCGATGACGCTGGTCAACCTGGCCGCCGTGGTCAACCCGGAGGTCATCATCTCCGGCGGCGGCGTGGGCAAGGCGCTGGCCACCCTGCACGGGGATTTCCTGGAAGCCGCGCTGAAGGCGCACGTGCCCTACCCGCCCCGGCTGCTGCCCGCGCAGCTGGACGGCAACGCCAGCGTGCTGGGCGCCGTGGCTTACGCGCTGCGCCTGCTGCACAACGACGCGTCCCACTACCTCTGACCGCTCATTCCCGGCGAAAGCCGGAGGAGAAATAACAAAGGGAGGCTCATTCATGAAACGGTTCCTCTTGGTCCTTACGGCCCTGGCCCTCGTCCTGGGCGCCGCCGCCGTCGCGTCCGCCCAGACGGGCACCATCGGCATCGCGATGCCCACCCGCACCAGCGAGCGCTGGATTCACGACGGCAACAACGTCAAGGCCGGCCTGGAAGCCCTGGGCTACAAGGTCGACCTGCAGTACGCCGGCGACAACATCGACGAGCAGATTGCCCAGGTGGAAAACATGCTCACCAAGGGCGTGGACGCGCTCATCATCGCCTCGATCGACGGCTCCACCCTGACCAACGTCCTCAAGCACGCCCACGACCAGGGCGTCAAGGTCATCGCCTACGACCGCCTGCTGGTCAACTCCCCCAACGTGGACTACTTCGCCACCTTCGACTCCATCGCCATCGGCGAACTGCAGGGCACCTCGCTGCTGACCGGCCTGGGCGTGCTGGACGGCGCGAAAGGCCCCTTCAACATCGAGCTGTTCGCCGGCTCCCTGGACGACAGCAACACCCCGCTGTACTTCGAGGGCGCGATGAACGTGCTGCAGCCCTACGTCGACTCCGGCGTGCTGGTCATCCCCTCCGGGCAGACGGAGCTGAGCCAGGTCGCCACCGAGGGCTGGGACGCGCTGAAGGCCCAGGCCCGCATGGACAACCTGATTTCCGGCAACTACGCCAGCGGCCAGATCGTCAGCGGCGTCCTCTCGCCCTACGACGGCCTGTCCATCGGCATCCTCTCTGCGCTCAAGGCCGTCGGCTACGGCTCCGGCGACCTGAAGATGCCCGTCGTCACCGGCCAGGACTGCGAGGTCACCTCGGTCAAGTCCATCATCGCCGGGGAGCAGTACTCCTCCATCTTCAACAACACCGCCTCCCTGGCCAAGGTGGCCGTCGACCTGACCATCCAGGCGCTCTCCGGGGGCACGGTGGACGTGAACTCCGAGTATGACAACGGCGCCATCAAGGTGCCCGCCAAGGCCATCAGCGCCATCATCATCACGGCCGAAAACTACGAGAAGGAACTCGTCGAGTCCGGCTACATCGCCGCCGACCTGCTCAAGTAACCCTTCCAACCCGGGGGCGCGGCGCCGCCGCGCCCCCCTCCCAAAAGGAGGCGCCCATGTCCGAGCGCGTTCTGCTGGAGATGCGGAACATCACCAAGGTCTTCCCCGGCGTCAAGGCGCTGGACAACGTGTCCTTCGAGGTCCGGGAGCACCATATCCACGCGCTGGTGGGCGAGAACGGCGCGGGCAAGTCCACGCTGATGAACGTCTTGAGCGGCGTGCACCGCCACGGCGCCTACGAGGGGGAAATCCTCTTCGACGGGGAGCCCTGCCGCTTCAGGGGCATCCGGGACTCGGAGGCGAGGGGCATCGTCATCATCCACCAGGAGCTGGCGCTGGTGCCCCAGCTTTCCGTCGCCGAGAACGTCTTCCTGGGCAACGAGCGCCTGAGTGTCAGCAGCGTCGTCAACTGGGCGCGCACCTTCTTCGAGGCGGAAAAGCTGCTCTCCCAGGTCGGGCTCAGCGTGGACCCCTCCGTCCCGGTGCAGTCCCTGGGCGTGGGCAAGCAGCAGCTGGTTGAAATCGCCAAGGCGCTGTCCAAGGACGTCAAGCTGCTCATCCTCGACGAGCCCACCGCCGCGCTCAACGACGAGGAGTCCGACAAGCTGCTGGACCTGCTGGTCAGCCTGAAGAAGTCGGGCATCACCTCCATCATCATCTCCCACAAATTAAGCGAGGTCCAGCGCGTCGCCGACGAAATCACCATCCTCAGGGACGGCGCCACCATCGAGACGCTGGGCCGCGGCGACGAAATCACCGAGGCGCGGATCATCCGGGGCATGGTCGGCCGCGACATGGCCCACCGCTTTCCGCCCGTCGTGCGCAGCCCCGACCCCTCCCGGCGTTTCGAGGTCCGGAACTGGTCGGTATACGACGCGCAGGACCCGGGCAGGGCCAAGCTGGAGGACGTCACCCTCTCCGTGGCCGCGGGCGAAGTGGTCGGCGTCGCCGGGCTGATGGGCGCGGGGCGCACGGAGTTTTTGAAAAGCCTCTTCGGCCGCGCCTACGGCTCCCGGGTCACCGGGGAGATGCTGCTGGACGGGCAGCCCCTGAGGGCGCGCACGCCGTCGGAGGCCATCGCGCGGGGCCTGGCCTACGTCACCGAGGACCGCAAGGGCGAGGGGCTGATGCTGGGCCACAGCGTGCTGATGAACCTCACCCTGTCCAACCTGAAGCGCGTGGGCAGCCACAACACCGTCAACCCCAAGCTGGAGCAGGTGGAGGGCGAGCGGCTGCGGGAGGACTTCCGCATCAAGGCGCCGGACCTGTACCAGGCCGTGGGCAACCTTTCCGGCGGCAACCAGCAGAAGGTGATGCTGGGCAAGTGGATTTTCGCCGAGCCCCGGGTGCTGCTGATGGACGAGCCGACGCGGGGGATCGACGTGGGCGCCAAGTACGAGGTGTACCAGATCATCAACCGCCTGGCGCAGGAGGGGCGGCACGTGCTGCTGGTCTCCTCCGAGATGGCCGAGCTCATCGGCCTGTGCGACCGGATTTACGTCATGAGCGACGGCCGCATCGCCGGCGAGGTCGCCGGAGAAACGGCGACGCAGGAGAACATCATGGCCCTGATTATCAAAGGCGCCAGGGAGAAGGTTCTATGAACAGTCTGAGGAAGGCCGCCCAATCCAACCTGCGCCAGTACACCATGGGCGTCGCCCTGGTGGTGCTGGTCCTGGTCCTGCAGTTCGTCACCGGGGGCACGATGCTGCGGCCCCTGAACATCAGCAACCTCCTGCACCAGAACATGTACGTGTTCGTGCTGGGCATGGGCATGCTGCTGTGCATCCTGACCGGCGGCAACATCGACCTGTCCGTCGGCGCGGTGGTCGCCTTCACCGGCGCCATCTGCGGGGTGCTGATGGTGGACCTGCGCATGTCCACGCTGCCGGCGGTGCTCATCGTCCTGGGCGCGGGCCTGCTGGTGGGCGCCTGGCAGGGCTTCTGGATCGCGGTGGTCAAGGTGCATCCCTGGATTACGACCCTGGCGGGCAGCCTGCTCTTCCGCGGCCTGGCCCAGGTCATCCTCGACGGCCGCTCCATCGGGCCCTTCCCGGAGCCCTTCCAGTTCCTGGCCACCGGCTTTTTCACGGACGTCGCAGGCGGCTCCGGGGTCCACCTGCTGTCCATCCTCATCGGCGCCGCGGGTACCCTGGTGTTCGTCGGGGTGGTGCTGTTCTTCCACTTCCGCAACCGGAAGCTGGGCCTGCCCACCTCCACCCCCGCCCAGCTGGCGCTGAAAATCATCCTGGTCGCGCTGTTCGTCAACCTCCTGGCCTGGCGCCTGGCGGGCTACAAGGGCATCTCCTTCGCGATGCTGCTGCTGGTCGGCCTCATCCTGCTGTTCTCCTTCATTACCAAGAAATCCGTCTTCGGGCGCCACCTCTACGCGATGGGCGGCAACATCAAGGCCGCCAAGCTCTCCGGCATCAACACCGCGCGGCTGATGTTCACCGTGTACGTGATTTCCGCGCTGATGGCGACGGTGGCGGCCATCCTGGTCACCGCGCGGCTCAACGCGGCCACGCCCAAGGCCGGCGTGGGCTACGAGACCGACGCCATCGCCGCCTGCTTCCTGGGCGGGGCCTCCATCTCCGGCGGCTCGGGCACGGTGTTCGGCGTGCTGGTTGGCGCGCTCATCATGGGCGTGCTCAACAACGGCATGTCCCTGCTGGGCGTGTCCATCGACTGGCAGGCCGCCATCAAGGGCCTGGTCGTGCTGGTCGCCGTCGCCTTCGACATGTACTTCAAAAACCGCCAGCGCTCCTCCATCTGAGGCGCGGGAAAGGGGAAGCCGATGGACTTGAAAAAGCTGTACGCCTGGTGCGCCGTGCCGGCGGAAAAGCTGGAAGGGCACCCGGAGCTGAAGGTCCCCTTCCGCCTGGCCGCCGATTCCGCGGCCATGGGCCGGCTGATGGCGGAGGAGCTGGTCGATGACATCGAGGCGGCCAACCGGGAAGGGCGCGCGCTGCGCGCCATCATCCCCTGCGGCCCCAGCTGCTGGTACAAGCCCTTCGAGACGCTCGTCAATTCCCGCGGGGTCAGCCTCAAAAACCTGCACGTCTTCCACATGGACGAGTGCCTCGACTGGGAGGGCAGGCTGCTGCACCCGGAGGACCCCTACAACTTCCGCTCCTCCATGGAAAGGCACTTCTACGGCGGCATCCGGCCCGAGCTGGCCGTGCCCCCGGCACAGCGCCACTTCCTGTCGCCGGGGACGATGGAGGAAATCCGTGCGGAAATCCACCGGCTGCCCGTGGACGTGACCTACGGCGGCTGGGGCCAGGACGGGCACGTCGCCTACAACCAGGCGCGCCGGATGCCCTACAGCCCCGCCACCCTGGAGCAGCTGCGCGGTTCCTCCATCCGCCTGCAGTACAACAACGAGGACACCGTCCTGGCCCTGGCGCAGCGGGTCTACGGCACCGCCTACCAGTTCGTGCCACCAATGTCGGTCACGCTGGGGCTCCTGGAATGCCTGGGCGCCAAAAAGGTGCGCCTGTTCTCCGACACCGGCGCCTGGAAGCAGACGGCGCTGCGCGTGGGGCTCTTCTCCCCGCCGGACCCGGAATACCCCATGACCCTCTTGCAGGAGCATCCGGACGCGATGCTGACCGCCACCCTGGACACCGCCCGCCATCCCTTCTCCCTGAACCCCCAGTGGAAGTTCTCCGGGGTCAACGACGATGGCGCCGCTGTTTGACCGCTTCGTCGGCACCGGGGGCATCGGGTCGGGCATCATCTTCCTGATGGACGACAACCGGCCCCTGAGCCGGCACGAGACGCGGCTGGCGGCGCTCAGCGACGCCAAGGACTACTGTAAGCAGCACATCATCCTGCACTACGTGTCGCGCGTCCTCTCCCCGCAATCAAGCGTCCACGCCGTGGGCGCCGTGGGGCGGGACGCCGCGGGCCGGGAGCTTCTGGCCATGATGCGGGGCGCGGGCATCGACACCGCCTTCGTGCGCGAATCCGACCTGCCCACGATGTACGCCGTATGCCTGCAGTACCCGGACTCGGCCATCTGCAACGTCACCACGGCCCAAAGCGCCAGCAGCACGGTGACCCCGGGGGACGTCGCGGCCGCGCTGGCCGCACTGGGGGAGCGGGTCGGCCAAACCACCTGCGTCGTCGCCGCGCCAGAGGTGCCCGTTCCGGCACGCCTGGCGCTGCTGAAAGGCGCGGGGGAGCGGGGCGCGCGCCGCGCCGCCTCCTGCCTGCTGGACGAGGCGGAGGCCTTCCGCGCGGGCGGCGGCGTGGAAAACACCGACTGGCTCTTCTTAAACCAGGACGAAGCCGCCGCCTTCGTCACAGAGCCCCCCCAGGAACCGGAGCGCCTGGCGCGGGCCTGCCACGAGGCCCTGCGCGGGCGGAACCCGGGCATCGGGCTGGCCGTCACCTTCGGCAGCCGGGGCAGCTGGGTCTGCCAGGGGGACAGGGCGCGGCACGTGCCCGCGGTCGCCGTCAAGGCCGCCGCCACCGGCGGCGCGGGGGACGCCTTCCTGGCGGGCACCCTGTGCGGGATGGCGCTGGGCCTGCCCTTCATGGCGGAAACCGGCCCCCTCGCCGCCCACCTGGGCAGCCGACTGGCGGCGGAGTCCGTCACCTCCCTGGACACCATCGCCCCGCACATCGGACGGGAGCTGGCGATGGCCGCGCTAGGGGAACTGCTTGAAAAAGGAGGTGCCGCCTGATGGTCCGCGTATCCAGGACGCCCTGGGGCAGCCATCTGGGGCAGGACGTCAGCCTCTACGTCCTGCAGGGAGAGGGCCTGCGGGCGGCGGTGTCCAACTACGGCGCCCTGCTGCAGTCCCTGGTCACGGAGGACGCGCCGGGCGGCCTTTCGGACCTTGTCCTGGGTTACGACAGCCTGAAGGAGTACCTGGAGGGCGAAAGCTTTTTCGGCGCCTCCATCGGTCCGGTCGCCGACCGGATGGCCGGGGGGAGCTGCGAAGTGGGCGGGCGGACGGTCCGCCTGCCCCGCAACGCCGGGCCGGACAGCATGCACAGCGGCCCCGGCGGCTTTCACAGCCGGCTGTGGGAGGCGGACATCCTGGAGGACGGCGTGGCCTTCACCGGCGTCTTCCCGGAGGAGCCGGACGGCTTCCCGGGCACCCTGACCGCGCGGCTGGCCTACCGGCTGCTGCCGGGGCGCGCCCTGCGGCTGGAATACGCCGCCAGTTGCACCCGGGAGACCGCCCTGAGCTTCACCAACCACACCTACTTCAACCTCTCCGGCGCCAAGACGGACTGCCGGGGGCACATGCTTCGCCTCAACGCCGACTTCTACGCGGAAACCAATTGCGGAATCGACCCCCTGGTCACCGGCCGCTTCCTGGGCGTCGCCGGCACGCCGCTGGACTTCCGGGAAGGCGCGGTAATCGGGGACGCCGTCTCCCGGCTGGAGCACCCGGAAATCCGTTCCGCCGGCGGCGTCGACCATTTTTTCTCCGTCCGCGGCGCGGGCTTCCGGGAGATGGCTGAGCTCTTGAGCCCGAAGGACGGGCTGAGGCTGGCCTGTTTCTCGGACGCGGACGGCCTGATGGTCTACACCGGCAACTTCATCGCCCCGGGCACGCGCGGCAAGGCCGGCGCCGCCTACGGGCCGAACTTCGGCGTCTGCCTGGAGACAGGGCAGCCGCCCAACGCCGTCAACTTCCCCGCCCACCGCGCCCGCGTGGTGAAGGCGGCGGGGGAGGTCTACCAGGCGGCGACAGAATACCGGCTGGAGCGGCTGTAGGTTGGCAATCCCCGATCAGCCGGCGGCTCCATCCCGCTTCCCATCCACCTGATTTCTTCGCCACCGGCCGCCCGCCCGGGCGCCGGAACGGCGTGAACAACAATTTGCAAGGAGGAAATGTCGTGATTCGGGCAAAGGTTGGTTTCGTGGTCTACGGCGTGCACAAGGACGGGCTGAAGGATCCCTCGGGGGACCTGTTCATCGACGCGGGCGTCATCGAACGCTCCAAAAAGGCGCTGGAAGGCGCGGGGCTGGAGGTCGTCTCCAACGACCTCGTCGTCGCCACCAAGGAGGAGGCGAAGAAAGTCATTCTTCCCCTGGCCAAGGACGACGGCGTGGACTGCCTGGTGCTGTTCTCCGGCACCTGGGTCTGGGCCTCCAACATGATTGCCGCCCTGCGCGAGTTCGCCAAGACCGGCAAGGGCATCGTGGTGTGGACCTACCCGGGTTCCCAGGGCTGGCGCCCCGTGGGCGGGCTGGTGCTCAAGGCCGCCCTCAAGGAAATCGGCATCCCCCACCGCTTCGTGTACGGCGCGGCGGAAGACCCCCGGGAGCTGGCCAAAATCGTCAGCTACGCACAGGCCTCCGCGGTCAAGAACCGCCTGCAGATGACCACCCTGGGCGCCTTCGGCGGCCGGGGCATGGGCCAGACCTGCGGCGTGGCCGACCCCTCCCAGTGGATGAAGACCTTCGGCATCGACATCGATTCCCGCGACACCACCGAGCTGGTGCAGGCCGCCAAGGACATCCCGGACCAGGAGGTGGGCGAGGCCTTCGAGCTCATCGGGCGCACCTTCGTGGAGAAGCCGGAGCGCAACGCCATGACGGAGCGCTCGGTGCGGCTGTACCTGGCGCTGAAGAAGCTCGTCGGGAAGCACGGTTTCAGCTACTACACCATCCAGTCCTTCCCCGGCCTGGCGGACGACTACACCGCCACCTGCTTCGCCCAGTCCATGATGCTCGACGCCGGGGTGCCCACCTCGACGCTGTCGGACTTCAACACCGTCCTCACCAGCATCCTCATCACCTACCTGAGCCCCGAGCCCACCTACTACGGCGACCTGCAGTGCCTGGACAAGGAAGCCCGGGAAATCAAGATCATCGGCGACGGCGCCGTCCCGCCCTCCCTGGCCAACCGCCACGGCGCGCGCTTCGCCCAGCACGGCATCGCCACGGAGGGCGCCGCCGGCGGCCTGTCCGTGAGCCTGGTGTGCAAGGCCGGGGAAGGGGTTCTGGGCCGCGTCAGCCGCCAGGACGGCAAGTTCCGCCTGGTCGTCGCGCGCTGCACGGTGTTCGAGCCGGGCGACGGCGAAATCGAGGCCCGCCGCCAGGAATGCGGCATCCCCTTCTGGCCCCACGCCTTCCTGAAGGTGCACTGCGACGTGGACCAGCTGATGGAAAACTGGGACAACGAGTACGGCTGCCTGGGTTACGGCGCCCACCTCTACGACCAGCTTGTCGACTTCGCCCGCCTGACGGGCATGGAGGTCGTCGCGCTGTAAGCGCCGCGCCTTTGGGCGCACTTCCCTTTCCATCGAACCGCCGGCACAGCCGGACCAAAGGAGCGAGGCATGGCAAAGAAAATCACCTTCATCGGCGCGGGCTCGCTGGAGTTCACCCGCGGCCTGGTCACGGACATCATGACCTTCCCGGCCTTCCGGGACGCACACATCTGCCTGATGGACATCAACCCCAAGCGCCTGGACTACGCCCGCCAGGGCGTGGAGTCCATCTTCAAGGCCGGCAACTACCCGGCGACGGTCTCCGCCACCGCCGACCTGAAAACCGCGCTGGAAGGCGCCGACGGCGTGCTCATCACCGTGCTGCAGGGCGGGGTGGACGTGTGGCGCCACGACATCGAAATCCCCGAGCGTTTCGGCGTGGATATCTGCGTGGGCGACACCCGCGGCCCCTCGGGCATCTTCCGCTTCCTGCGCACCGCGCCGGTCCTCCTGGACATCTGCCGGATGGTGGAAAAGGTGTGCCCGGAGGCCATCGTGCTCAACTACACCAACCCCATGGCCATGCTGGTACGCGTCCTGCAGAGCGAGACCAAGGCGAAGGTGACGGGCCTTTGCCACAGCGTCCAGGGCACCGCGGAGCTGCTGGCCGGCTTCATCGGGGCGCCGCTTGAGGAAATCACCTACACCTGCGCGGGCATCAACCACCAGGCCTACTTCCTGGAATACAAGTGGAACGGGAAGGACGCCTATCCCCTGTTGCGCGAGGCGATGAAAAAGCCAGAGGTGGCCAACGCCG
The DNA here is from genome assembly GCA_012514225.1 of Clostridiales bacterium. Classification (GTDB taxonomy): domain Bacteria; phylum Bacillota; class Clostridia; order Christensenellales; family Aristaeellaceae; genus UBA6115. The sequence goes on from JAAZAQ010000134.1 coordinate 10,879, forward strand.
AGCCGGTGCGCAACGAGCTGTTCAAGGCCTTCGGCTACTATTGCACCGAGTCCTCCGGACACAACTCCGAATACCTCTACTGGTTCCGCAAGCGCCCCGATCTCATCGAGAAATACTGCACCCACGGCACCGAGTGGAACCCGGGCGAGCACGCCTACCTGCTGAAGGAGTACCTGGGCCGCGAGCACACCTGGGAGGACGAGTTCAAGCAGTGGCTGAACGACCCGAACAAGGACCTCTCCCGCGGCGGGGAATATGCCTCCAACATCTTCAACGCCCTCTTCGGCGACCACACGCCCTTCCTCTTCAACGGCAACCTGCGCAACTTCGGCCTAGTGGACAACCTGCCCGAAGGCGCCTGCGTGGAGGTGCCCGTCATCGCTTCCCGCGCGGGCATCCAGCCCATCCATGTGGACCCGCTGCCCGACCACATCGCCATCCTGGTCAACACTCTCTCCCGCTGCGAGGAGCTGGCGGTCAAGGGCTTCCTGGCCGGCGACCCGGAGATGATCTACCACGCCATCTGCTTTGACCCCCTGACGGCCAGCGTGCTGAGCCTGCAGGAAATCCGCGACATGACCAACGAAATGTTCGAAAGGAACAAGAACTATCTGCAGTATTTTAAATCCCTGAGGGTTTAAAAAAAAACAGGAGGATTTCGCAATGAACAGACGTTTCCTGGCCCTGCTCCTCGTTCTGGCGCTGCTGCTGCCCGCGCTTGCCGCCCCCGCGCTCGCCCAGGAGAAAATCGTGCTGAAATACTGGGCGCACCAGAACGAAGGCTGGAACAAGTCCCACAACGACATCGTCGCCCGCTTCAACGCCTCCCAGGACCGCATCGAGGTGAAGACGGAGTTCTTCCCCTACGACGACTTCCAGGCCAAGACCCAGACCTCCCTCATCGCCAAGGAAGGCGGCGCGGACATCTACGAAATCTGGGGCGGCTGGGCCGCCGACTTCGCGCCCACCGGCGCGCTGGCCGAAGTTTCCCCGGAGCTGGCCAAACAGATCGAGGAAGACTACATGGCGCCCACCTACGGCACCTTCACCTGGGAAGGCAAGTACTACGGCGTCCCGCTGGAGTTCAACATCGAGTCCGGCGGCCTGCTGGTCTCCAAGACCCTCTTTGAGCAATACGGCGAGGCCTACCCCACCACCTGGGACGACATGATCCGCATCGCCCAGGCGCACTCCGAGTCCGACGGCGCCCTGATGAACATGAAGGGCTTCGACTTCGTCACCTGGGACAACGTGATGTACACCTGGATTTCCATGATCCTGTCCTCCGGCGGCAGCTACCTGCGCGAGGACGGCACCCTGAACCTGACCTCCCCCGAGGCCGTGAAGGCGATGGAGGACCTGGTCAGCTACGTGAAGACCACGCCCATCACCAACGTCGACCCCCTGGTGGGCGGCGGCGACAACGAAGGCCATTACAACCTAGCCGAAGGCCGCGGCCTGATGGTCGCCCGCGGCCCCTGGGTGCTCTCCGAGCTGAGCGAAATCTACGGCCTGCAGCTGGGCACGGACATCGACTACATCCCCATGCCCTGGTACGGCGACAAGGTGGCCTTCGCGGCCGAGACCGGCTGGGGCCTCGCCGTGTCCTCCGCCAGCCCCAACCAGGAGGCGGCCTGGGAGTTCATCGCCTTCATGACGCAGGAAGAGAACATCATCCCCCACCTCATCGCCTGCGGCATGTTGCCAGCGCGCAAGTCCCTGCTGGACAACGAGGCCTACCTGGCCGCCATGCCCCACGTGAAGCCCCTCATCGACATCCTGCCCGAGGGCCAGTACCTGGGTTACTTCAACACCGACGTGTTCAAGGAGAACATCAACAACACCTTCATCGAGCTGACCACCACGGACACCTACGCCACCGTGGCCGACGCCCTGGCGGCGCTGGAGAAGAAGCTCAACGCCGACCTCTTCGGCAAATAACCCGACGGCCGCCGGGCGGCTGGGCCCGCCCGGCGGTATTTCCGGCCCCGGGCCCCCGCCCGTCCGGCCGGGGAAGGACGCGCTGATGAAAAACAACCGCTTCGTCGCGGCGGTGCTGGTGCCGGTGTTCCTGCTGATGCTGGCCTTCCTGTTCCTGCCGCTGCTGCTGGGGCTGGGCATCTCCTTTTTCGACTACAACCCCCTGCGCAGCGCCAACACTTTCATCGGCCTGGACAACTACCTCAAGCTGGCGCGCGACCCGGTGTTCCTGAAGGTGCTCACCAACACGCTGTGGTTCGTGTTCGTCACCGTCGCCCTCAACATCGTCTTCACCCTGCTGCTGTCCCTGCTGGTCTCTAGCCTTCCCTCCAATAAGCTCCGCAGCTTCTTCCGCATGCTGTTTTTCCTGCCCTGCATCGCGCCCATGGTCGGCTCCACCGCGGTGTGGGGCAGCCGCATCTTCCACCTGCGTACCGGGGTGCTCAACAACCTCATCACCAGCCTGGGCGGCAAGCCCGTCAATTTCCTGGGCGACGCGCAGGTGGTCATGTGGGCGCTCATCCTTTTCACCCTCTGGGTGGACTTCGGCTACAACACCGTGCTGTTCTCCGCCGGCCTGGACGCCATCCCCGTCACCTTCCAGGACGCGGCCAAAATCGACGGCGCCAACGCCCGGCAGCGCTTTTTCCACATCACCCTGCCGCTGCTTGAGCGCACGTTCGTGTTCGTGCTCATCATGACGCTGATTTCCCATTTTCAGATGTTCGTGCAGTTCCAGACCCTGGCCAACCGCGGCGGGCCCAACTACGCCTCCACGGTGCTGACGCTGTACGTATACAACCTGGGTTTCATCAACAAGGACATGGGCTACGCCTCCACCATCGCCCTGGTGCTCTTCGCCATCATCATGGTGGTGACGCTCGTCCAGCGGCGGTTCATGAAGACGGACTGGGAGTATTGAGCGATGATGAAACAAATGAGGATCAAGCCCCGCTTCTCCCCGGCCCATTGGCTGGCAGCCATGCTGCTGGCCGTCGTCGCCGCGCTGGTGGTCACGCCCTACCTGCTCATGCTGCTGTCCTCCTTCCGGACGACGGCGGAGATGATGCGCAACCCCGGCGTGGTTCTGCCCATTGAGTGGACGCTGTCGGGCTATATCAAGGTGTTCCAGCGGGCGCCCATCCTGCGGTGGTTCCTCAACTCCCTGACCATCACCGGCTCGGTCACCCTGGCGGTGCTGTTCACCAGCACCATCACCGGCTTCGTCTTCGCCAAGTACCGCTTCCCTTTCAAGGAAGCGCTGTTCATGCTGCTGCTGGCGACGATGATGATTCCCTCCCAGGTGACCCTGATCCCCTCCTTCCTTATCGTCAACGCGCTGGGCCTGTACAACCGCCTCTGGGCGCTGATCGTCCCCGGCCTGGTCAGCGTGTTCGGCATCTTCCTGGCGCGCCAGTTCATCTCCGAGGTGCCCGACAGCCTGTGCGAGGCCGCCCTCATCGACGGATGCAGCAGCCCGGGGCTGTACTTCCGCGTCATCCTGCCCCAAATCCGCCCCGCCATCAGCGCCCTGGCCATCTTCACCTTCCTGGGCACCTGGAATGACTACCTGGGGCCACTGATCATGCTCAGCGAGGTGGAGCGCATGACCCTGCCCCTGGCGCTGACCTTCTTCAACACCAACCACCACATGGACCTGGGCGCCACCATGTCCGCTGCCACCCTGGTGATGCTGCCGGTCATCGTGGTCTTCCTGCTGTTCCAGAAGCAGTTCATCAAGGGCGTTTCCATCACGGGCATGAAGTAAGGCGCCCCTTGCCGTCAAACGGAGGTCGGCCTATGGACCTGAGGCTGTCGGAATACCAGCCGGTATCCCAGCTGGTCACCCCGGTTCACGAAATCCACGTTCCCCGCTTCCCGGTCATCGACGTGCATACCCACTTCGGCCCCATGGTGCTGGGGCCTGAATATGAAAAGGAATACGACACGGAGCAGGTGCTTGGTAACCTTGCACGGTTCGGTGTGGAGCAGGTCTGCAACCTGGAGCTGGTCTGGGACGGGGAGCTGGAGCGCATGAACCGCAAGACCGCGGGGCAGGAGGGCCGCCTGTTCACCTTCCCCTCCGTGGATGTGTCCCGGTATGAGGAGCCGGGGTTTGAGGATGGCGTCCGCCGGTCCATGGCCGCCTACGCCCGGGCCGGGTACAGGGGCGTCAAGCTGTGGAAGAACATCACCCTGTACCTGAAGGACAGCCAGGGCGGACACATCCGCCTGGACGACCCGAAGCTCGCCTGCGTCTTCGACGCCGCGGGGGAAAACGGGCTCGTCGTCCTCATCCACATCGCCGACCCCAAGGCCTTTTTCACCCCCTTCGATGGGCGCAACGAGTATTACGAATGCCTGGTGGAAAGCCCGGAGTGGGATTTCTCCGGCCCCGGGCATTTCAGTTTCCGGGAACATATGGAAATGCAGGAGGCCGTTCTGTCGCGCCATCCGGGCACTGTCTTTGTCATCGCCCACTGCGGCTCCTGCTCGGAGGACCTGGGCTACGTGAGCGGCCTTCTGGACCGCTTCCCGAACCTGTACGTCGACATCGCCGCGCGCATCAACGGGCTGGGCCGCCAGCCCTACGCGGCGCGCCGCTTTTTCCTGCGCTATGCCGACCGCGTGCTCTTCGGCACCGACTTTATCGCCGGCCAGGACCCAGCGGAGCTGTACCCCTACTACTACCGTTTCCTGGAAACCTTCGACGAGTACTTCGACTACGCGCCCCCCGGCAGCGAAAACTCCATGGGCCGGTGGAAAATCTACGGCATCGGCCTGCCCGACGACGCGCTGCGGCTGGTGTACCGGGACAACGCCCGCAGGCTGCTGAAGCTCGAATAGGGGGAAAGCCGCGCAAACCAACAAGCCCGGAGATTTCGTCCACCCTGGCTCAGACTGTCAAAAAACCTTGCTGTCAAGGTGATAACCAGGGGGCGTCGGGGGGTATCAGCCCCCCGATATTCATCGTGTCGTCCGGCAATGCCTGACGTGCGGGGCGTTTTCGCGAACAGAGAGACATCCCGCAGCCATCCTCCGAATTGATAAGGGTCCGCAGACCTTTATGACAAGAAAGGGCGCCCGGGGCGAAATCGCCCCGGGCGCCCTGACAGTCAGGCAGCCGGCGGCCTTCTCACCACAAATCGTGCACCGGGTCGCGGATGAGGCGGTCGTACACGGCGCGGATGCCCTTCATCTGCCCGTCCGTCAGTTTCGCCATCCCGGAGGCCTTGACGTTCTCCCCGATCTGCTCCGGGCGGCTGGCGCCGGTGATGACGCAGCTGACCGCGTCTTGCATCAGGATCCACCGCAGGGCGTCCAGGGTCAGCTGCTCCCCGCCCAGCAGCCTGCGCAATTCCTCCACCGCCTCCAGCCCCCGCTCGTAGTCGACGCCGGAGAAGGTCTCGCCCTTGTCGAAGGACTCGCCCTTGCGGTTGAAGAAACGGTGGTCCTCCTTGCCGAAGGAGGAATCCTTCGAGAATTTCCCGGTCAACAGCCCGCTGGCCAGCGGCACCCGCACGATAATGCCAACGCCCTTCTCCAGAGCCTGCGGGAAGAGCCGCTCCTGCGGCCGCTGGCGGAAGAGGTTGTAGATGACCTGGATGGACTCCATGCCCTCGAACTCCATCGCCTTGAGGCCTTCCTCCACCCGCTCCACGCTCACGCCGAAGTGCCTGATTTTGCCTTCCTTTTTCAATTTCCGCAGTTCTTCGAAAATCTCGGGCCGGTAATACACGTCCGTGGGCGGGCAGTGCAGCTGGATGAGGTCCAGCGTCTCCGACTGCAGGCGCTTCAGGCTGTCCTCCGTATACTTCCGGACGGCATCCGGCGTATAGCCGGCGGACACGTGGGGCGTAATCTGCCGGCCGCACTTGGTGGCGACGTGGACCTTGTCCCGCTTGCCCTTCAGGAAGCGGCCGATGCTGCGCTCGCTTTCGCCGTTTGAGTACACGTCCGCCGTATCGAAGAAGTTGATGCCCCGCTCGAACGCCGCCTCCAGGGTAGCCTGCGCGGTCTTCTCGTCGTAGGCCTCGCCCCACTTCCCGCCCAGCTGCCAGGTTCCCAGCGAGATTTCGGACACCTTCATCCCCGTGCTGCCCAGTTCCCGGTATTTCATTCCGCTTCCCTCCATCGTCCTTCGCGCGGGCGAACCCCGCCCGCGCCTGTATACAGGCCTCTTCCCGCATTATACCCCGGAACCCGGGCGCAGCCGCCTTTTTCCCAACACAAAACCCTCCCGCAGGGGGGGAGGGCTTGCCGGCCGCCTGCCTTCAGGCTTCGCCATGGGGTTCCTGGCTGGGGTGGCAGGGTTCGAACCTACGAGTGCGGGAGTCAAAGTCCCGTGCCTTACCGCTTGGCTACACCCCACCGCCGCCGCGCGGGAGGGAAAAATGGGGTGGGTGATGGGAGTTGAACCCACGACTTCCAGAGCCACAATCTGGCGCTCTAACCACTGAACTACACCCACCGCATGCTGGCGCGCCTGAAGGGATTCGAACCCCTGGCCCACGGCTTAGAAGGCCGTTGCTCTGTCCGACTGAGCTACAGGCGCATCACCGTCGGGGCAGCGCGCGGGCGCGAAGCCCTGCCGCTGACGGTTTTTGATAGTAGCACAAGGCTCCGCGGGTGTCAATCGAGGGAAAACCGTCCCGGCGGAGCGCTCCGCGGGCGGCTCCTTACGGCGCCTCCGGCTTCGGGTCGTCCCAGCCGCGGTAGACCTGCAGGCCGAAGATGTTCGCCTGGGTCAGGTAGCGGGGGTGCTCCCGCCAGCCGCCCTGGGTGGACAGCCAGGCGGTGTCGTTGATTTCGGTGCCGGGCAGCGCCGCGCGCAGGGCGTCCATCTGCCCCTCGGGCAGCCGGGGCTTGATCTGCGTGACCCACAGCCGCTCCAGCCAGGTCATTTCCATCAGCGGCGTCACGTCCGCCACGCTTGTCCAGGAGATGTTCAGGTCCTTGAGCTTGGTCAGTTTCTGAAGCGGCGTCACGTCGGTGAAGGGGTTCATGAACAGCTCCAGGTATTCCAGGTCGGCCAGCTCCCCGATGACGGTCAGGTCGTCAATCTTGTTGTCCGCCATGATGAGGATTTTCAGCCCGGGCCACTGCCGGAGGAAGGCCAGGTCGTTGACGTGGTTGTGCCCCAGGTCCAGCGCCAGCAGGCCGGGCACGTATTTGAGGATGTCAAAGTCCCGGTTCTTGTAGAAGGGCTTGTGGTTGCCCTTGCGGGTGGAGAAGGCGGTCGCGTCGGTCCTCAGGGAATAGGTCAAAAAGCGCAGCGTGCAGTTGAGTTCCAGCCCAGGCCGGGCGGCCAGCAGCGCCTCGTACCGCTTCTGGTTGAGCGCGGCGCCGAAGGCCGTCAGCTTTGTCAGGTGCGGCATGCTTTGCACCGCCCACAGCAAGGATTGGTACCCGGTCATCTTGGCGTTCCCCAGGTCGGCTTCCGTGTCCGCCGTATGGAGCTCGCGGCCGAAGAGCGTGAAGGGGGCGGAAAACAGCACGCCGGGGTAGGCCAGGCTCAGCGCGGCCAGGCTCTTGAGCTTCAGCCCGCTGCCCTCCAGGTAGACGACCCGCGCCCGCGGAAGGGAGCCCATGGCCTTCATCAGCTCCTTCTCGTCGCGCAGTTTGACGCCGCGGAGGTCCACCTCCTCCGCGTCCGGGGGGAAGGCCTTCCCGGCGACCCGGACCCCGGTTTCCCCGGCGGACCCGAAGAGGGGGAGCAGCAGGCAAAGGGCCGCCAGCAGGGCCATGAACCTTGTCGCTTTTCTCATCACTATCTCCTTATGTCGTCCCGCGGCGAGCGCCGCGCGGCATCCTGTCCGCCTCCCAGTATACCGGCGGCGGCGCGCCGCCGCAAGCGCGGGCAGGCGTTCGCACGCCAACGCATCCCATCGAACACAGGTGAAAAGCGCTCCCGACACGCCCGCCTGTCCCTTGGATTGTCCTCTGCGTTTTGGCTTCCATGCCCGCCTGTATACAGCCTTATGGGAAGAATTCCCCTCCGCCATTTGAGGGCGGACGGCCGGCAAACCGTGCTTCCATGACAACGCTTCCTGACGCCGGACTCCCGGTTGCTTACAAACCCGGCAGGTTGCACATCCACCGGGCGGTCACCCGCTCCCCTCCCAGGAAAACGGCGTCGACTTTCGAGAGGTTCCGCAGGTCTTCCAGGGGATTGCCCTCCAGAAGCAGCAGGTCCGCGGCCTTCCCGGGTTCGAGGGTTCCAAACCGGTCTGCGTTTTTCAGGATACGGGCCGCGTTGGCGGTTGCCGTCTGGATGGCTTCATATGGCGTCATGCCGCATTGTTCCATGAGCAGCAATTCCTCCGGCACACTCCCCAGCGTGTCCGAGCCGGCCCCAATCAGGATTCCGTGCCGGTGCGCCTTGCGGACGCTCTCCCGCTGGGGCTTGACCACTAGCTCCCGCATCAGATTCGCGAGCGCCTTGTTGCCGTTTTTCTCCTCCTTGTCCGCAACCGCCGTGATTCCGCTCATGGTGGGCACGTAATACACGTTCCTCCGCGCCATGATTTCCAGCGCCTTTTGCGAAAGGACGGCGCCGTGCTCGATGCCGTCGACGCCGCCCTCAAGCGCGTTGAGCACGGGCCCCTCGCCCATCGCGTGGACGGTCACGGTCCTGTTGTGGCTGT
>JAAZAQ010000135.1 GCA_012514225.1 Clostridiales bacterium
CCTGCACCGGGACGTCGCCCGGGTGACGCTGGACGCCTCCGGGGACGCGCTCAACAAAAGGGGCTACCGCACCTGGGTCGGGGAAGCGCCCCTGCGGGAAACCCTGGCCGCCGCGCTGGTCCGCCTCTCCCCCTGGAAGCCGGGCGTGCCCTTGTATGACCCCTGCTGCGGGACGGGGACGCTGCTGATCGAGGCGGCCTTCCTGGCGTCCGGCCGCGCGCCAGGCCTGGACAGGCGGTTCGCGATGGAGCGGTGGGCGGGCTTCAGCGCCCAGGCCGCGGACAGGTTGCGCCGGGAGGCGCGGGCGCGGTACCGGAAAGAGGAAATCGCCGGAATCCGGGGCAGCGACCTGGACCCGGAGGCGCTGAATCTGTGCGCCAGGCACCTGCGGCAGGCGGGGCTTGAGGGGCTGGTTCACGTCGAGCAGAAGGATGTGCGGGAGGTGCGGCTGGGCGAAAAGGCGCCCTGCTTCCTGACCAACCCGCCCTATGGGGAGCGGCTGGGCGACCGGAAGAAATCCGCGCAGATTGCCGCCGCGCTGGGGCGGCTGCTGGCCGGGCACCCGGGCGCGACGCTGTGCGCCATCACCGCCGACCCCGCCTTCGAGCGCCAGGCGGGCAGAAAAGCGAACAGCCGCAGGCGGCTGTACAACGGGCGGATCGAGTGCGAGTTCCTGGTCATGAGGCAGGAACAGTAATCCGTCAGAGAAAAACCGTCTCCGCCTCCGCGAAGCCGTCCTGGACCGGGGGCAGGCGGTCGCAGACCATCAGCAGGGCGTCCTCCCCGTTGTCCCCGTAATACTTTTTCCGGACGGACACCCTGAGAAACCCAAGGCGCGTATACAGCGCGATGGCAGTCGCGTTGGAGGCGCGCACCTCCAGCGTCAGGTAGCGCGCGCCCAGGTTGGACGCATACTGCATGAGGCCCTGCATCAGCGCCCGCCCGGCGCCCCTGCCCCGCTCCTCCGGCGCGACCGCCACGTTGGTGACGTGGCCTTCGTCCAGGATCACGTGCGCGCCGGCGAAGCCCACCAACGCCCCGCCGCGGGTCGCCACAAGGTACCGGGCGACAGGGTTTTGCTCCATCTCGTAGAGAAAGTCCGCCTCCGACCAGGGATGCGCGAAAATCCGCTTCTCCAGCAGCGCGACCCCGGCGGCGTCCGCCGCGGTCATGCGCCTCAATTCAATCCCGTCCATTTGACTGTGCCCTGGCACGCTCCGCCTGGGGGGCGCGCAGGTAGACCGGCAGCAGTTCGCCCGGCGCAACCGCGCGCTCCGGGTGAAGATGGGCGATGAGCGCCGCCGCCGCGGCGCCGGGCAGCGTCCCGTGTGCGGGCGCGAAGCGGGCGCGGGCGCCGAGCGCCTGATCGATTGCCGCTTTCGATGGCGCGACCCCGTCCCCCAGAAAGTATAGCCGCTTCCCCAGCGGTTCCACCATCGCCAGGAATTCCGCAAGCGGGAGCGCGGCGTCCTGTATCAGGCGGATTCCGCCCCGGAAGGCCGCGCCGTAGACCTGGCCGCCCCGCGCGTCGCGGATGGGGCAGACGACTTCCCCGTCTCCCAACTGGCAGGACGCGGCCATCGCCTCCAGCGCGTTGACCGGAAGGCAGGGCACACCCAGGCCCCTCGCCATGCCCTGGGCGGCGGCCACCGCGATGCGCACCCCGGTGAAGGAGCCCGGCCCGACCACCGCCGAGACGAGGGATACATCCTTCGCCTCCAGCCCCGCACGCTCCAGCGCCTCCCGGACCATGGGCATCAGGCTGCGGGAATGCGTTTTCCGGTTGACGGCGCGGGCCTCGTAGGCCAGTGTCCCGTCCCGCAGCACCGCGACGCTGCAGGCGGGCCCAGAGGTATCCAGCGCAAGGATGTTCACGTTGCCTCGCCTCCCATGATGCTTTGCTGAATTTCGGGAACCGGGAAGCCGCCCCGGCCGGACAGCGTGATTTCCCGCGTTTCCTCCCCGGTAGGGCGTAGCATAATCTCCAGACAATCCGCCGGCAGCAGGTCCTCCGCGCGCTCGTGCCATTCAATCAGCGTAACCCAGTCGCCCCGGATGAGCTCGTCCAGCCCGGCGGCAGGCAGTTCCTCCGGGTCCCGGATGCGGTACCAGTCGAAATGGTGCAGGGTCAGCCGCCCCGACTCATAGACGTTCAGCAGGGTAAAGGTGGGGCTGGTGACAGGCTCCGAAACCCCCAGCCCGCGCGCGACGC
>JAAZAQ010000136.1 GCA_012514225.1 Clostridiales bacterium
GCCTGGCCCACCGCCTGCCTGGCGGTGCTGACGGGCGACCGCCGGCTCGCCTCCGCGCAGGAGGCCTTCCGGCACGGCGTCCTGCGCTACCTGACCAAGCCCGCCAATCGCAGGGACGTGACGGAGCTGATGGAGGCCGCCGTCCGCCGCATGGAAGCGGGCGCCGGCTGGCCGGGCGCGCGGGCGGCGCAAGGGAACCCGGGGGGAGGCGCCGGGGACGAGGGCATCGCACGGCGGGTGCAGGAGTACGTGGACGGCCGCTTCAGGGACCACCAGCTGACGCTCAAGTCCATCGCGGAAGCGTTCCACCTCAATTACAGTTACCTGTCCTTCCTGTTCAAGAAGCACACGGGGCTCAAGTACTCCGCCTACGTCGGCGGGCTGCGCATCCGGCACGCCCGGATGCTGCTGGAGAACACCTGTCTGACGCTGTCGGAGGTGGCGCGGGCTTCGGGGTTCCGGGACGCGCAGATTCTCTATTATGCCTTCAAAAGCGCGACCGGCCTGACGCCCCGGGTGTTCCGGGAGCAGCGCGCGCAGGGGCGTGAGGCGGCGGAAACCCTAAATGGAGTTGAGGAGCACCTATCTTAATTTCAGATATTTTCGCCTGCGGTTTGACTTTGTGGTTTTATTCCATTAACATGGCGCCAGAGAGGTCGTGAGGTGCATCATGCCGTATTCCCAGCGGGGAGACCAGAATTATCTCAAGTTGTACAACCGCCGAAAGGTCCTGGGCATTTTCAGGGCGCAGGGCGGCATGTCGCGTGTCGAGCTCTCCCGCCAGACGGGCCTGGACAAGAAGTCCATCACCAACATCACCAAGGAGCTGCTGGACAAGCAGCAAATCCGCTTCGAGCGGCTGGAAAAGCAGAAAGCCGGCCGGCCCAAGGAAATCCTCGCCTTGAACGGCGGCCACGCCCGCTGCATCGGCCTGGACTTCGGCGGCTCCCACATCACCGGCGTCATCCTGGACTTTGCCGGCAAGGTGCTGTGCTCCGACTCCGTGGAGGTCAACCTGCGCGAGCCGCTGGACCCGGACCTGTTTTTTTCCATCTGCTCCCTGATGATTGACAACCTCCTGCTGCGCGCCAGCCTGACCATGGCCGACATCTCCGGCATCGGCATCGCGATTCCCGGGCATTCGGTGAACAACGGCCAGGCGGTGCTCGTGGAAAACATCCCCTGCCTGAAGAACGTCGACATCCGGCGCTATTTCAGGAAAAAGTACCAAAAGCCCGTGCTGGTGGGGGACTGCTCGCAGCTCATGGCGCTGGCGGAACTGCATCTGGGCGCCGGGCGCAGCGCCGAAAGCTTCCTGGTCTTCGACCTGGGGCTGGGCATCGGCTGCGGCATCGTCATCAACCAGGCCCTGTACACGGGCATCGGCGGCAAGGCCGGCGAGGTCGGGCACACCATCGTGCAGAAGGACGGCCCCCCCTGCAGCTGCGGGCGCAGGGGCTGCATCGAGTCGCTGGCCTCCGGCTGGGCGCTGCACGCGACGGCCAGCGAGTACGTCCGCCTGCACCCGGAGGACGTGCTGGCCAAGACGGCCGCCCCGGGCGAGGGCGTGACCATCAAGCACCTCGTCCAGGCCGCTGCGCAGGGCAGCGAATACAGCGCGCGGCTGCTGAAGAACGCGGGCGAGTTCATCGGCATCGGCATCTCCAACGCCATCAGCCTGCTCAACCCGCCGCTGGTCGTCCTGGGCGGCCGCATGCTGATGGACAACCCCATCGTCCTGGACGCGATTTCCGACACCATCCGCCGCGTCACCATCGACGTCATCTACCAGGATACGGTCATTTCCGTGTCAAGCATCGGCGCCAACGCCTCGGCCATCGGCGCCGCCCTGCAGAACATGGATAGGATATATCAAATGGAAGAGGAGGACCCGTCTCATGAAAAACATCCCCAACGTGCACTGGCCCTTTGAACCCGCCGACTTCGTTCCCTTCAAGGACAGGGAGCTGTGCAACCGCCTGGCCAAGCTCGGCGGGAAGGACCTGGAGAAGCACGACAACCCGGATTTCAAGATCAAGGTCATGCTCAACCCCCATCCGGTGCTCATCGGCCGGCTGTTCACGCTCATCAAGGAATCCGACGAGCAGGACAAGAAGCTGACCCTCATCCTGGGAAATCCCGAGCCGGACACCTACCTGCCGGTGGCCGAGCTGGTCAACTACCACAAGGTCAACTGCCGCAACGTCCACGTGTTCGCCATGGACGAGTGGGCGGACCAGGACGGCAGGATCGCGCCGGAAACCTACGAGGCCAGCTTCGCCCGCTCCCTGCTGAAGTACTTCTACGGCGCCATCGACGCGGACCTGCGCATGCCGCGGGAGAACATCGTCTATCCGACGGACAAGAACATTGCCTCCTACTCCAAGATGATCGCCGACTGCGGCGGCGGCGGCGCGGACTTCTGCTCCTCCAGCCCCGGCTGGACCGGCCACCTGGCCTTCATCGACCCGGTGGACGAGTTCATCAAGGCGGACATCAAGGAATACCTGCAGCAGGAAGCCAAGATCATCAACATCCACCCGATGACCATCCTGCAGAACTCCCTGCACGGGGTGTTCGGCATGTCGGGCAACATCGCCAACGTGCCCCCCAAGGCCGCGACCATCGGGCCGGTGGACGTGCTCAACTCCAGGGAGCGCATCGAGGTGCACGCCCTGCAGACCTGCGGCACCTTCTCCTCCTGGCAGCGGATGATTTCCCGCCTGGTCCTCCACGGGCCGGTCACGCCCCTGGTGCCCAGCTCCATCCTGCAGCTGATGAAAACCCAGGTGTACGTCAGCCTGCCGCTGGCGGAGCCCTTCGGCTGCGACGAGCTCGCGGGCTACTGACCTATGCTCGCCCTCATCAACGCCCACCTCATCCTGCCCGACCACGTGATTCCCGACGGCATCCTCCTGGCGGAAAACGGGCGCATCGTTGATTTCGGCGAGATGCGCAGCCTGGAGGCGCCCCCCGGGGCCGAGGTCGTGGACGCCGGCGGGGCCTTCGTAGGCCCCGGCCTGGTGGACATCCACACCCATTCCGGCGGCGTGTCCTGGTTTTACGACGACCCGCTGGACGCCGCGCAGTTCCACCTCGGCCACGGGACCACCTCGCTGCTGCCGGCGCTGTACTTCAACCTCCCCCAGCCCGAGCTGATCGGGGCGGTCAAAAAGGTCCGCCGCGCGAGCGAGGACCCCAGGGGCCGCGTCATCCGCGGGCTGTACATGGAAGGCCCCTACCTCAACCCGAAGTTCGGCGCCGACCAGGAGAACAACCCCTGGCGGGGCGAAATCGACAGCAAGATGTACCGCCCGCTCATCGAGGAGGCGGCGGCGTTCACCCAGATCTGGTGCGTGGCGCCGGAGCGCCCGGGCGTGCTGGGCTTCGTGGCCGACGTCAAGAAGAAGGCGCCGGGCATGATTTTCGCCGTCGCCCACAGCGAGGCCTCGCCGGAGCAGATCGACGCCATCGACAACCTGCGCGTGGGCACGCACCACACCAACGCGACGGGCGACCTGCCCAAGTACCCGGAGTGCCGGGGCGTGTGCGTGGACGAGACGGTCAACTACCGCGACGACATCTACGCCGAGCTCATCTGCGACTCGCGGGGCATCCACGTGGACCCGATGATGCTGCGGCTGGTGCTCAAGATCAAGGGTAAGGACAAGGTCATCCTCATCTCCGACGCCTGCGTGTTCAACGGCCCCGTGCCGCCCGGCTACGACGGCGTCAACGACATCAACTTCGACTTCTCCGGGCAGATCGCCGGCAGCAAGCTGACCCTCAACGTCGCCTGCCGCAACATGCTCAAGCACACCGGCGCCAGCCTGGTGGACGTGTTCCGCTTCGCCTCCCTCAACCCCGCCACGCTGCTGGGCTGGAAGGACCGCGGGCGCATCCGCCGCGGCGCGGTCGCCGACCTGGTCATGGTCGACCATTGGATGAACGTCCAGGGCGTGCTGCTGGACGGCAAACTGCAGGAAAGAAGGGTTTGACCTGAATCATGGGAACGTTTCAAGCCGGCTTTGACCGCACGGTCATCACGCCCCCCCACGGCACCCCGCTGCGTGGCTACTTCTTCCCGCGGGAGGCGGAAGGCGTGCTGGACGACCTGGAGCTCAACACGCTCGCCGTGGGGGACGGCGAGCGCGCCTTCGTCATCATCGTGGCCGACCTCTGCCAGATTCCCCAGCCCCGCGCCGGCCGCTATGTGCGCGCCGTCGCGGAGAAGACGGGGCTGCCGGAGGCGGCCATCTACATCAACTGCACCCACACGCACACCGGCCCCGACGTGGGGCGGGGCGCGCCGGAAAACCCCTGGGAGGAAGCGCTGGAGCATTACCTCGTCTCCTCCGCCCAGCGCGCGCTGGCCGACCTGTCCCCCGCCACCCTGGCCGTGGGCCGCGGCCGGGTGGAGCGCGTCTCCTTCATCCGCCGCTACCGCATGAAGGACGGCTACGTGCGCACCAACCCCGGGGTCAACAACCCGGACATCCTGCACCCCATCGGCGAGCCCGACGAGACCGAGCAGGTGCTCCGGCTTGTCCGGCCCGGCAAGAAGGAAATCGTGCTGGTCCACTTCCAGGTGCACCCGGACGGCGTGGGCGGCAGCAAGGTCTCCGCGGACTACCCCCGCTTCGTGCGCGAGACGGTGGAGCAGGCGCTGGGCGGCCAAACGCTGTGCGTCTACCTCAACGGCACCATGGGGGACCTCAACCACGTCAACAACTTCCCCCGCCCGGGCGAGCAGAACGGGCTGGAGGCCGAGTCCTTCGACGACTGCCTGCGCGGGTACGAGTACGTGAAGAACATGGGCCGGGCCATCGCCGGGGAGGCCCTGAAGGTGTACGGCAAAACCGCGCCGGTCAACCCCCTTCCCCTCCGCTTCGCCGAGAAAATCATCCGCGTGCCCTCCAACCGCCCCACCCCGGAGGAACTGGGCAAAGCACAGCACATCGCGGAGCTGCACAACGCGGGGCGCGACGCGGAACTGCCCTACAAGGCGATGGAGCTGACCACGGCGGTCGCCGAGGCGCTGCGCATGGTGCGCCTGAAGGACGGGCCGGACGAGTTCGCGCTCAACCTGACCGCGCTGGCGATGGGCGAGGTCGCCTTCCTGGGCATCCCGGGCGAGCCCTTCAGCGCGATCGGCCGCGCCGTCCGGGAGCGCTCCCCCTTCCCCATGACCCTGCCCAGCGGCCTGACCAACGGGGACGAGTATTACTTCCCCATGGCGGAGGCCTACGACGAGGGCGGCTACGAGGCGCGCAGCTCTGCCTACAAGAAGGGCGTGGCCGAGGCCCTCATCCAGGCATCGTTGGAATTGCTGGAGGAAATCGCCCCGCAGTAGGCGGTGTTTTCCCCGGGATTCGCCCCGGCTTTGACCAAAGCAAAACAGGCCTTTACCGGGCCTGTTTTCTTGATCGGGGGATGAACTGATTATTCCGCCTGGCTTCGCCAGGCCGTATGCGCCCGGAAGGGCGCCTGCAGGCTTTCAAACACCGCCCGATACAGCCGGCCGGACGCTTCGTAGGCCTCGTGGAGCCGGGGCGCGTATTCCGTTTTGATGCGCACGCAGTCCCGAACCGCGCTTTCGTAGTCCGGGAAACGGCCGTCCGACACCGCCGCGATGATGGCGGCGCCCAGGCAGGCGGCCTCCCGGTTGTCCGGCACCTTCACCGTGTATCCGGTGATGTCCGCCTTGATCTGGCACCACAGCGCGCTTTTGGCGCCGC
>JAAZAQ010000012.1 GCA_012514225.1 Clostridiales bacterium
TGCGCGGCGTCATCCTGCTCAACTACCTGGCCGACTATTCGCTGACCCGGTTCCGGGAACTGGCGGGCAACAGCCGGGGCGAGGTCATCCTGCTCAACGCCGACGGATACCGCCTGTCCTCCGCCGACCCTTCCCGGGACTGGAACTTCATGTTTGAGGACAAGAAGCAGGACACGTTCAGCCGCGAGTTTCCCGGGGAATGGTCGGCAGTGCTGGACGGACAGGAGCAGATGACGGGCGCCCACGGGCTGTTCACAGCGACGAAGGCGTCCATGATGTACCAGTTCGGCCAGATTGACAGCGGCCTGCTCCAGTCAAAGGTCGTCATGGGCGACGAGAACTGGTATATCGTTTCAGTCCTGGAAAGAAACGACGCGAACCGGGACTACTTTGACGACGACCTCCCGGGCATCCTGTCCGACGTGCTCTCGAAAAACGCGGTCTATTTCCTGCTCATCCTCTTAATCTCGGGCATCGTCGCCTTCCTGGTCTACCAGAACCGCAAAACCTACGCCACCGTCAAGTTCTATTCGGAGCGCGACCCCCTGACGCGGGCCTACAACCGCCGAGCGGGGGAGAAAAAGATCAACGGGCTCTTCCCCGGACACGAGCGGCGCCATTTCCTGTTCAGCCTGTGCTTCATCGACGTCAACGGCCTGAAGGAAATCAACGACACCCTGGGCCACAACGCCGGCGACGAGCTCATCGTGTCCGTGGCGGACGTCATCCGGCAGGTCATCCGCACCCAGGACCTGCTCATCCGCCTGGGCGGGGACGAGTTCCTCATCGTGTTCAACGGCATTGACGAACAGACGGCCGAGACCATTTACCAGCGGGTGGTGGACGCCTGCGAGAGAATCAACCGGGAAGACGGCAAGCCCTACCTGATCAGCCTGAGCCACGGCATCGCGGATTTCGACAACACGCGCAGGATGCCGGTGGACGACATGATCAACGAGGCGGACCGGAAAATGTATGAGGAAAAGGCGGCCGGAAAAGCCAGCCAGCGCTACCTCCGCGAGGGCCGTCCGGAATAGCCGCGCGGAGCAGCCTGTCCCCGGGGAGCGGGACGGCAGCAGAGAAAGCCTGCGGGCAGCTGGCCGGGCGGCGCGAAACGCTGGATTTTCCAGCCATCTGCTTGAAAACGCTCAAAACGGTGTAGGATAATAGCGTGCCAACGCTGTTGTTAAAGGAGATTGAGGAATGAAAAACCTGCGCAAGGACGCTTCCCTGGGGCTCATCCTGCTGGCCGCCTGGCTGATTATCAAGGTCCTGTTCCAGGGCAACGGCTTCTTCATGTGGGTTCTGGGCATCGCCGGCCTGGTGCTGACCCTGGTGGGCTTCTTGCCCGAGGGCATCCACGCCAAGGTGATGGATATCAAGAACAAGATTTTCCCCCGGAAATAAACGCCGGAAAAATGCGAGAGTGACTGTGTTCCCGCGATAAACCCCCGGAAAAACGGGTATCATCAAATCGTATTAAACAAGGAGGGCACCCCTGTGATCAACAAGGAAGTCGCCAAAATGCTCGTGAAGCAAATCAACCTGGAGCTGCATTCCGGTTACCTGTACATGGAGTTCGCCAACTTCTACGAAGAAAAGAACCTGCCCGGCTTCGCCCATTGGTATGTGGTGCAGGCCGGTGAAGAATATGAGCACGCGATGAAAATCCGCAAGTTCCTCCTCGACGCGAACGAGAAGGTCACCTTCTCCGCCCTCGCCGACACGGACAAGGGCTTCAAGACCCCCAAGGACCCGCTGGTCGCCGGGCTGAAGCACGAGCAGTTCATCACCGCCTCCATCTACGCCATCCTCGAGAAGGCCATCGCGGTGAAGGACCACCTGACGGTGGAATTCCTGCAGTGGTTCGTCAAGGAGCAGGGCGAGGAAGAGACCAACGCCCAGGCGAACATCGACAAACTGGAGATGGTCGGCACCTCCGGCAGCGCGCTGTACCTGCTGGACAAGGAAATGGGCCACCGCGAAGACTGAGCCTGAGAAACCCGAGAGACACCGCCGCCCCGGCAGACCGCCGGGGCGGTTTTCTTGTCTCAGGCGCCGGGCAGCCGGGGCAGCGCCTTCCCGCGCGCCGGCCGTCACCGCGCCGCCGCAGGTTCTCCCCCGCCCGCCGGTTTCGTGGTAAAATGGCGGCATCACGCAGGGGGAGGCGGGGCATGGAAGGCAGGGTCGCGCTCATCACCGGGGCCAGCGACGGCGTGGGCGAACAGGCGGCCCGCGCGCTGGCCGCCCGGGGCTGGACAGTCGGTGTCATCGGCCGCACGGAAAGCAAGGCGCGCCGCATCGCGGACGAACTGGGCATGCCCTTTTACGTGGCCGATTTCGCGAGTCTGTCTGCGGTCCGGGAGCTGGCCCTGCGGCTGCGGGCCGATTTCCCGCGCGTCGACGTGCTGGCCAACAACGCCGGGGGCATCTTCTCCCGACAGGCACGCACCGCGGACGGGCACGAAATCACCCACCAGGTCAACCACCTGGCCCACTTCCTGCTGACCCGCCTGATGCTGGACCGGCTGCTGGAAAGCCGCGCCGCGGTCGTCAACACCTCCAGCGTCGCGCACAAGCTCATCGGGTTCAATTTCGACGTGAACGACCTGGATATGCGCCGGCACCGCTCCCAGCACCTGGCCTACGGCAACGCCAAGCTGTGCAACATCCTCTTCTCCTCCGAGCTGCACCGGCGCTTTCACGCCGCCGGGCTGTCCGCCGCCAGTTTCCACCCGGGCATGGTGGCGACCTCCTTCGCCAGGGGAACCGCCTCGCCCATGAACCTCTTCTACCACACCGGGCTGAGGCGCCTGCTGGGCCTGATTCCACCGGAGGAAGGCGCCGACACCCTGGTCTGGCTGGCGGAGGGAACCCCTGGCAGGGACTGGGAGAGCGGGAAGTATTACGTCCGCCGCAAGGAAACCACGCCCAGCCGCAAAGCCCGGGACGCCGGGCTGGCCCGCGCCCTGTGGGAAAAAAGCGAGGCCGCCTGCGCGCCCTTCCTGGCGGGCGCCCTGTAAAGCCGAACCGCACGTTTTCGGGGAAAGGAGACGGCATAATGCTCACCATCGCGCTGTACGGGGATTCCATCGGCCGGGGCGTCGCCTATGACGAGGCGCGCGGGCGCTATCACTACCTGAGGGACGGCTTTGACCGGCTGATGGAAAAGGAAGGCCTGGTCCGCTTCCTCAACCATTCGCGCTTCGGCGCGACGGCGCGGGAAGGGCTGGAGGAGCTGGAAAAGCTGACCGGGCTGGACGCCGACGCCGTGGTGGTCGAGTACGGGGGAAACGACTGCTCGCCGGACTGGAAGGCCGTGTCGGAGGACCCGGAAACCCTGCACCCGCCGCGCACGACGCTTGCGGACTTCGAGGACATCCTCGCCCGCTTCGTGCGTAAAATCCGCGGGCTGGGCAAAATCGCCGTACTGGTGACCCCGCCCCCGCTGGTGGCGGAGCGCTTCGTGCCCTGGGTCTCAAAGGGGCTGGACGAGAACGCCATCCTGCGTTTCCTGGGCGACACCCACCACGTCTACCGCTGGCAGGAGCAGTACGCCCTGTCCGTCCACCAGGTCGCCCGCCAGACCCGCAGCCGGCTCTTCGACCTGCGCGCCTGGTTTTTGAAGGAACGCGACCTGGGCAGCCTTTACTGCGCAGACGGCATGCACCCCAACCAGAAGGGGCACGCGCTCATCGCCCGGGCCGCGGCGGACATGCTGCCGAGAATCTGGGAGGAGTGAAGGGGACGGGAGGGACGCAGGGGGGATTCCATCCCCCTGAATCCCCCGGCAAGGGATTTCATCCCTTGACCCATTTTTATGGCATAGCGATCCAAAGTTTTTCGCTGATATAGAGGGCAATAAAAATGATTTACAGCGAGAAGGGCGTCACGCTCAGGGACGGCCGGGCCGCGGTCTTCAGGAGCCCTACGGCGGCGGACGCCGCCGCGATGATGGCCTATCTGCGGACCTGCGCGGAGGAGACGGATTTCATCCCGCACTACCCGGAGGAGTGCGACGAGACGGAGGAGCAGGAGGCGCGGTTCCTGGAGGGCGTCAACGAATCCCCCTACGGGCTGATGGTCGTATGCGTGGTCGGCGGCGAAATCGCCGGCAACTGCCAGCTCAACCTGAACAGGCGCATCAAGCGGCGGCACCGCGCGTCCGTCGCCATCGCCCTGAAGCGGGCGTTCTGGGGCCTGGGCATCGGGACGATGATGCTTCAGGAGCTGGCCGCCATCGCGCGGCGGCAGGGCGTGACCCAGCTGGAGCTGGACTACGTCGAGGGCAACGCGCGCGCCCGGCGGCTGTACGAAAAGGCGGGATTCGTCCAAACCGGTGAAAAGCCCAACGCCATCCGGCTGAAGGACGGGACGATGCTCCGGGAAATCTCGATGGTGATGTACCTGTAGGCTCCGGAGGCGCCCGAGAATCATCCGAAACCCGGCATATGGCGAACCGTATCGAACCAAATAACATGGGGGGCAAAACCCCCGCATTCCCTACTTCATCAGCGCCGGCACCGCGTCCGCCAGCAGCTTGACCATCAGCAGGCCGAGCACCACCAACAGGAGGACGCGGATGAAGGGCGCGCCCTTTTTCATAGCCAGGCTGGCGCCCAGGTAGTTGCCCGCGATGCCGAAGGCGGCGGCGGGCAGGGCGAGGGCGAAGAGCACGTTACCGGTGAGAATCAGGCTGATGAGCGAGCCCAGGTTGGTGCCCAGGTTGACCAGCTTGGCCGTGCCGTTGGCGGTCAGCGCGCTGTCCCCCATCAGGGTCAGGTAGGCCAGCAGCAAAAAAGTGCCGGTGCCCGGGCCGACCAGGCCGTCGTACACCCCGATGACGAGGCCGATCGCGAAGCAGGCCGGCAGCGTGAGGCGCGGCGGGACCAGCGCGGGGCGCGGCTCCAGGGAGCGGTTGCGCAGCACGACGACGGCCACCAGGGGCAGCGCCAGCAGGATGCCCAGCTTGGCGTAGGCGGCGGGGACGAGGGTCAAAAGGAAGGCGCCGAAGGCCGCGCCGGGGAAGGCGCCCAGCAGGGAGGCGGCGCCCTGTTTCCAGTGGATGAGCCCGCGGGCGGCGAAGCGCGCGGTGGAGATGGCGGTGCCGGAAAAGGCGGACAGCTTGTTGGTGCCCCCGGCCAGGGAGGGCGGCAGGCCGGCCAGGTAATAGGCGGGTAGGGTGATGAGCCCGCCGCCGCCGGCGATGCTGTCGATGAACCCGCCCAGGAAGATGAGCGGGCAGACGAGCAGGTAGGTGCCCAGTGTCAGGGTCACGTTTGCCTCCCCCGTCGGAATTTGACTGGCTGGACGGCAGTGTACCACCCGGCCGGCGGGCGGGCAAGCAAAGCCCCGGGGGAGCCCCCCGGAAAAACAAGCCGGGAACCGCGCCGGGTTCCCGAAATGAGTCGATACCGCTTCAGCGCAGGCGGAAACTCAGCGCCGTTCTTCTTCTCCGGCCGCCTGCGCGAGCGTCAGCGTCCGGACCGCGCCGCGGACGGCCTCGCGCTCCGGCCCGTCCTCGATGACCAGCGCGTCCGCGTGCAGGCGCGCCAGGGCGACGTATTCCGCCAGAAAAGTATCGGCAAGCCCCAGCTCCAGCGCGGTGTCCAGGGCTTTCGACCGCAGCACCCGGTCGCTCAAGTAGCGGACCTTCTCCTCCGCGAGGCGGGTGAGCAGGCGGTTGGCCGTGCCCCGGCTGAGGCTGCCGGCCCGCAACCCGTCGTACAGGAGGTTGAGAACCTCGCTGCGCGCGGCGCCGGGCGCCAGCAGGGCGCAACCGCCCAGGCCCGTCCCCCGCTCCAGAAGGGCCATCAGGCTTCCGCTGTGGATGACGTACCTTGCCATTTCCACTCATGGGGGCGGCTCAGCCCCCAAGCCCCTCCGCCTGGCGCTCCATGTTCTCCACCACGATGTCGGAGATATCGCCCAGGGAGGCGCAGTATTCCAGCACTTCCCAGGGCTTGTTGGTGTGGAAGTGGAGCTTGACCAGCTCCTCGTCCCCCACCGCCAGCAGGCAGTCGCCCTCGAAGTTCCGGGTGATGTGCGCCGTGATGGCGTCCTCGGACAGGTTCTCACCCTCGATGAGCAGCTGCACGTCGAACTTGTATTCCAGCATCTCAGCCTCCCTCTCCCGCCTGTTTTTCTTCCTCCATGGCCATCCTGAGCGCTTTTTCAAAGGTTGCCGCCGGCTGGGCGCCGGACACGGCGACGCGGCGGTTGATGAGGGTGAAGGGCACGCCCTGCACGTCCAGCGCCTCCGCCTCCCGGTGTTCGGCCTGGGCGCCGTCCCAGTATGCCTGCCGCGTCAGCGCCGCCTCCGCCTCCTCCCTGGGGAGTCCCGTTTCCACGCTCAGATCCAGCAGGGTCTCCCTGTCGTCCAGCACCGCGCCTTCCTCGTAAGCCGCGCGCTGCAGGCGGTCGGAAAAGGCTGCCCCCAGGCCGCGGGCCTTGGCGAACTGGAACAGGCGGTGCGCGTCGTCGGTGGAGGCATTGCGCGCCTTGTAAAAGTCCAGCCGGAACCCCAGTTCCTTCCCGGCGTCGGTCAGGTAGCGGAAGGTTTCCTCCATCCCCGCCTGGTCGCCGCCGTACTTGTCCAGCAGGTGGACCATCAGGGGCTCCCCGCTGTGCGCCCTGCCCCTGGGATTGAGGAGGAAGGACTTGATTTCGATACCGCCCGCGTCCAGGCCCAGGCGCTCCATGGCCAGCGTCAGGCGTTTCTTGCCGAGCAGGCAGTAGGGGCACAGGAAGTCCGACCACATTTCGACCTTCATGCCTTGCCGCCTCCCAGGTGTTTTTCGACCGCCGAGAGATACTCCGCGTCGCTCCGGTCGCCGGAGAAGTGCGACCCGTCCCCGAAGACGTAGTAGGGGATGTAGTCGATGGCCCGGTCCAGCCCCTCCTTGTAGTCCGCGACGACCTCCGCCTTGTAGCGGTCTCCCGTCAGCGCGTCCCGGGCTTCGTCGCGGGGGACGCCGGCCTGCTGCGCGAGCGTCAGCAGGGTCTCCCGGTCGCTGAGCAGGGCGCCCCGCGTGAAGAGCGCCTGCTGCGCCAGGTCGAAGAAGGCCTCGCCCAGCCCGCGCGTTTTCGCGTGGTGGAACAGCCGGTGCGCGTCGGTCATGTTGGCATAGCGGGCGGATTTCAGGTCCATCCCAAGGCCCAGCTCCCGGGCCTCCGCCTCCAGCCGGGCGTTGTTCGCGTACACCTTTTCCGGCTTCGCGCCGTACTGGTTGATGGAGTACTCGTTGAGGGACTCGCCTTCCCGCTCGCTGGCCTCGGGGTTGAGCAGGTAGGTGCGCAGAAACAGCCGCGCGCCCGAAACGCCCGCTTCCCGCAGCGCCTTCTTCATGCGCGCCTTTCCGATATAGCAGTATGGGCAGTGAAAGTCCGCCCAGACCCGAATGTCCATGGTTGCTCCTTTCCGCTTTCCGGCCGGCGACCGGAGGGCCGCCGCACACGCCGGGCGTCCCCTCCATGTATACCCGGGGGGACAGGTTTTGACCAGCATCCCCTGCGAATCTTTCTCCCATCGGCTGTGATAGAATGGCAATCGGCGCGCAAGGATTGATGCCGCCTGAAACACCGCGGACGGGAATCAGGGGAGGGGACGGGGAGATGAGGCGCAAAGACCGGGAAATGGGCCGGGCGTTCGGGTTGGCGGTCATCGACCGGGCCCCCTTCGGCGTGCTGAGCGTGCTGGAGCCGGACGGGCAGCCCTACGGCCTTCCCCTCTCCATTGCGCGGGAGGGTGAAACCCTCTACTTCCATTCGGCGACGGGCGGAAAGAAGACGGCGCTGCTCCCGGAAGGCGCGCCGGTGCACGTTGTGTTTGTGGGCGAGGTCCGGGTGCCGGCGGTCATGGCGCAGGAGGAGGCGGAGGAAGCCGCGAAGGACCCGGCGCGGTTCGGCGAACTGACCAGCAAGCTGTTTACGACGGAGTTCGAGTCCGCCATGGTCAGGGGCAGGGTGCGGCTGCTGACAAGCGACAAGGAGAAAACGCGGGGGCTTTGGCTCATCTCCCGGAAGTTCACGCCGCAATGGATGCCGTACTTCCCCCAGGCGGTCGAAAGCGGCCTGAAGCATACTGCGGTATACGCGGTCGATATCGACGAAATCACCGCGAAGCGCAAGAAGTACGACGCCGCCGGCGTGGAGATGAAGTGGCAGCGGACGGAGCCGGGCGAAAGCCCGCGCCCGCCCGCCGACCCGCGATCATACGAAACGAATGAGTAAGCGCACCGAGGGGATGAGAATCTTTGACGGCCCCGCCAAGCCGAAAGAACGAGGCGCAGCCGAAGCCTGCGCCAAGTGAAAGAGGCAAAGCGGAGACACAGAAGGGCCGTCCCATCGAAGCGTTTGCGATTGAGTTTCGTATACGAGCCGCTGACGGCACAATCCCGCGGCAGACGCCGCGGGATTTTTCATGGGAAAGGCGGATAGGCCCGCCGGCCGGTTTCCGTTAGCCCTTGATGCCCCCGCGCGCCACGCCGCGGACAATCTGCTTCCGGGCGAAGAGGAACAGCAGCACCATGGGCAGCACCACGACGGAGGAGGCGGCCATCAGCAGCTCGTTGTTGGCGCCCACCTCGGTGGTGAAGGTGTACAGGCCGAAGGGCAGGGTGCGGTTCAGGTCGCTCTTGATGACCAGCAGCGGCCACATGAAGCTGTTCCAGGAGGCCAGCGCGTTGAGCAGGATAATGGTGACCAGGGAGGGCCGGGCGATGGGCACCATGACCTTCCACAGGTAAACCCAGTTGGTGCTGCCGTCCACGCGCGCGGACCAGTACAGGCCTGCGGGGATGGACTGGAAGAAGTTGCGCAGGATATAGGTGTAGAAGATGCTGCTCATGAAGGGCAGCACCAGCGCCCACAGGCTGTCGTACAGGCCGACCCTGACGATGGTCTGGTAGTTGGTGATGATGAGCATCTCGAAGGGCACCATCATCATGGACAGCAGCAGGGAAAACAGCACCTCCCGCCCCCTGAACTCCAGCCGGGTGAAGGCGAAGGCCGCCAGGATGGTCGTCAGCGCCGTCACGGTGACGCTGCCCAGGAGCACGAGGACGGAGTTGAGGAAATAGCGCGCGAAGGGCGCCTTTTCGAAGGCGATCCGGAAGTTCTCGAAATTCAGCCAGTTCCGGGGCAGCAGGGAGGGCGGGAAGTAGTTCATCTCCGGCGCGGTCTTCAGCGCCGAGGACAGCATCCAGAAGAAGGGGAAGACCATCACCAGCATGCCAAGCGTCAGCAGCGCGTAGCGGAGCGCGCGCCCGGAAACGGACAGCACGCGGCGCGCGGGCTTCAGCATCAGCCCCGCCGTGAGCAGCGCGGCGCCCAGCGCCAGCAGCGCCAGCGCCAGCGGGCGGGAGCCGCCCAGCAGCAGGCTGGCCGGCGCGGCCAGGACGCCAAGTACACCCAGCAGGAACAGCGCCGTGCCCAGGCCGGTGCCCGGGCGCGCCAGATCGCGGGACGCCCTCAAGTCAGTCATATTTCCACCTGCGCTGGATGAAGCGCTGGAGCATGGTGAAGGCGAAGATGATGAGGAAGAGCAGGATGGCGGCGGCGGCGGCGCGGCCCAGCTCGCGGTTTTCGTACATCATGTCGTAAATGTAGTACACCACCGTGTACAGGTTCTTGACCGGGCCGGGGTAGCCGGAAAAGAGCACCTTGACCTCGGTGAAAACCTTGAAGGCGGAAATGCTGTTGATGATGAGCACCAGCCCGATGGTGGGCGCCAGCAGCGGCACGGTGATGCGGCGGAAAATGCGGAAGGCCTTCGCGCCGTCCACCCGGGCGACGGTGTAATAGGTTTCGTCGATGTTCTGAAGCCCGGACAGCAGCAGGATGATCGTGAAGGGCAGGGAGGACCAGATGCCGAAGATGACCAGCACCGTCAGGGAGTTGCCGGCCTTCTGCAGGAAGTCCACCTGGCCCACGCCAAAGAGGGAGAGGATGAAGTTGAGGACGCCGAAGTTGCGGTTGAAAATCCAGCGCCACACCAGGCCCACCGCGGTGACGGAGGTGACCATGGGCAGGAAGTAAGCCGTCTGGAACAGCGCGCTGAAGCGCAACTTCTGGTTGAGCAGATAGGCGATGACGACGGCCAGCGCGGTGGCGATGGGCACGGTGTAGAGCACGTAGAGCAGCGTGTTGAGCAGCCCCTGCAGGAAGTAGTTGGTGGTGCCGGGGATGCCCTCCAGCACGTAGCGGTAGTTGCCCGGCCCCCAGCCGGCGAAGCTGCCCTCCAGCCTGTAGCGCTCCTGGAAACTCATGATGACCACGCGCACGATGGGGTAGAGGGTGAAGGCCAGCACGCCCGCCATGAAGGGCAGCAGGTAGTCCATGACCTCCAGCCGCCTCCCCATCCCGGCGCGCTTCTCCTCGTCCCCGCGCAGGTAGAGGAGGAGCAGCGCCAGCGCGAACAAGAGCAGGAACACGCCGGCGAACAGCAGCGCGGCGTAATAGTACATCAGGGGGTACCAGGGCTCGGAGACCTGCAGCTGCATCCGCACCGCGGCCGCGTTGACCTCCCCGGCCTGCCTTTGCGCCTCCGCCCCGGCGGCCAGCGCGATGCCCGGCGCCGCGGCGTCCAGCCGCCCCGCGATTTCCGCCCGCCGCGCCTCGTCCGCGACGCGGTCGAGGATGCCCTCCTTCAGGGTCCCAAGCGCGGCGGCCGCTATTTCCCTGTCCGGCGTCCCCTGCGCGGCCTGCGCCGCGATGGCCTCCCGCAGCGCGCGCTTCCGGGAGGAGGCGCCGGTGGACACCGCCGACAAAAGGGCCTTGTCCGTCTCCGTCCCGGAAGCCGCCTCCACGGACTGGCGGACGGTCTCCTCCAGCAGCGCGGACGCGCGCGCCTGGCGGGCCAGCCCCTCCGTGCGCGACTCCAGCATCCGCCGCCCGACGACGCCTCCCAGCAGCGCCGCGGCGCCCAGCAGGGCGAGCAGCACGATGTGCAACCTGACCCGCCCCGGCCCGTTGCGGCGCGGCCGCCTGGCCCGCTCCCTTTCGCCCGCCATCAGCAGTACCGCTCCCCCGTGGCCCGGTCGAAAAGGAAGACGCCGCGGTCCTTGAGCCCCAGGTGGACGGCGTCGCCGGGCTTCAACCCGTAGTCCGCGGACAGGTAGGCGCGGAACTCCGTCCCGCCGAAACGCAGCAGGGCCATCTCCTCCTTGCCCGTCTGGTAGACGCTCTCCACCAGGCTTGCCATGCGCCCCTCGTCCGGGCCGTCCTCCAGGGTGAAGCTCTCCGCGCGCACCGACAGGTTGACCCGTGCCCCTTCCGGCGGCGCGCAGCCCTCCCTCAGGCGCACCCGGGCGCCGTCAGGCGCAACGAAGAACCCGCCCCTCGCCTCCCCCGGGAAGTTGTTGATGGGCGGGTTGCCCAGAAAATCCGCGACGAACTGGTTGACCGGCTGGTTGTACAGCTGCTGGGGCCGGTCGTGCTGCTGCAGGCGGCCCTCCTTCATCAGCACGATGTGGTCGGAGATGGACATCGCCTCCTCTTGGTCGTGGGTGACAAACACGGTGGTCACCTTCGTCTCCTGCTGGATGCGGCGGATTTCCTCGCGCATCTCCAGCCTCAGCCGGGCGTCGAGGTTGGACAGCGGCTCGTCCAGCAGCAGCAGCCGGGGCCGTTTCACCAGGGCGCGGGCGATGGCCACGCGCTGCTGCTGGCCGCCGGACAGCTCCTTCGGCTTTCGGGACAGCAGCCCCGACATGTGCACCAAATCCGCCATCCCGCGCGCCCGCTCCTCCCGCTCCCGGGGGGGCACCTTCTGGATTTCCAGGGGGAAGGTGATGTTGCCCATTACCGTCATGTGCGGGTAGAGCGCGTAGTTCTGGAACACCAGGCCGATGCCGCGCTGCTCCGGCGGGAGCCTCGTCACGTCCTCCCCGTCGAAGAGGATGCTGCCGGCGGTGACCGGGATGATGCCGGCCAGCATGTTGAGCACCGTGCTCTTCCCGCAGCCGGAGGGGCCCAGCAGGCAGACCAGCTCGCCGTCCCCGAGCGTCACGGAAAAATCGTCCACCGCGACGGTGGGGCCGAAGTGCTTGGTCAATCCCCGCATGACGACTTCCATGTGGTGCCCTGCCTTTATCTCGTGTTCAGCGCCCGCCCGGTCAGACGGGGACGTAGCCCTCCGTATCCCCGCGGCGGAAGGGGCCCTTTTCAAGCAGCGCCTCCATCGCGGCGACCGCGCGCCTGCCCGTCCCCCTGTGCTCCCTGCCGTAGCGCTCCGGAACAGCCTGTCGGGTGACGTAGGCGACCTTGTACAACTGGTCCGCCCGCAGTTCCCCGTCCCCCGCGAAGATTTTCTGGATACGCTGGCCGTAGGGGTTCTCCAGCTTGAAGTAGACCTTCAGCCCCGCGTTGCGCTTGATGTAGCCGCCCATCTGATGAAAGGGCTGGGCGGAAAAGGTGCTTTCCAGGTTGTCCTCCAGCATCGCCCGGATTTCCTCCCCGGTCAGCCTGGCGGTCCTGATTTCCGGGTCCATGGGCACGATGGCGTACAGGTCGCGCCGCCTCAGCACGCCCTTCCTGACCGCGCCGCCATAGCGCCAGCCGTTGGAAAACGCGATTTCGCAGCCGCTGGCCGCCCGGATGCCGTCCAGCAGGAGGTTGTCCATGGCGCTGTAGAAGCTGGAGGCGCGGTGCAAGTCCACCGCGGTGCGGCCGACGGGCTCGCCGAGCCAGGCGGCGTACTTTCGCAGGATGGGGTCCCGCGCAAGCGCCCGGCTCATCTCCCGGTCCATTTTGACGGACCTGTCCAGCGTCACGTACTCGTGCCGGATGCCCGTGATGCCCTTTTTGCCCACGGTGAGGCGCAGCAGGCCGATGGATGAGGCCAGCGCGCCGGACTGGATGATGTAGGCGCTGTTGAACCGCTGAGGCGCGGTGATGCGGTTGTGGGTATGGCCGGACAGGCACAGGTCGATGCCGGGCACCTGCTTCAATAGCTCCACGTCCTGCGGATAACCCAGGTGGGACAGCAGGACGACCAGGTCCGCCCCCTGTTTTCGCAATTTCCGGGCCTGGGCGGCCGTTTCCCTGACGCCGTCGGTGAACTCCGCGCCTTCCCAGAACGCCTGGGGCATGTTTTTCCGGATGATGTTGCTGGCCACGCCGACGACCCCGATTTTCAGCCCCTTCCGGGCCAGCATCGCCGCGGGCTTGAAATACAGGCGCCGGGTGCCCTCGTGGTAGACGTTGCACGCCAGGACGGGGTAGCCCAGCTCCCCTTGAAGGGTCAGCAGGTGCGCGGGCGAGTAGGCCGCGTCCCAGTGGAAGGTCATCGCGTCCACGCCCAGCATCCTCAGGTAGGGAACCATGACCTCCCCCCTGCTCTGCACCGCCTCGTAGGTGCCGTGGAAGGTGTCCCCGTTGTCCAGGACGAGCAGGCCCTCCGGGTCCTCGCGCCGCATTTCGCGGATTTTGGTCATGATGCGGGCGTAACCGCCCAGGGTTTCGACGCGGAAGCCGCCGGGGCTGTAGCGGACGTCCCCGTGCTCCAGCAGGTTGGCGTGGGTGTCGTTGAGCTGGACGATGCTAAGCGTCGTGGCCATCCCCGTCCCCCTCCCTTTCTATTCAGCCGTCCCGGGCGTTTTCCCGCGCCCATTGTAGCGGAACGGGCCGCCCGGTTCAATCAGCCCTATTGTACCCGCCGGCCGTCCCGCCCGCGTGCTATAATCGGGAAAGAAACGAAACCGACCGTTATCCGGAGGGGCGCATGGCCAACATCCTCATCGCCGACGACAACCGGCAAATCGCCTCCGTGCTGGAGGAGTACCTGAAAAAGGAAGGACACACCGCCTTTGTAGCCAGCGACGGGCAGGAGGCGGTTGAGATGTTCCGGAAGCTCAGGCCGGACGCCGTGCTGCTGGACGTGATGATGCCCCGGATGGACGGCTTCGCGGTCTGCCGTGAAATCCGCCGTGAGTCCCCGGTGCCCGTCATCATGGTGACCGCCCGGGGCGAGGATTTCGAGCGCATCATGGGGCTGGACATCGGCGCGGACGACTATATCGTCAAACCCTTCTCCCCCGGGGAGGTCATGGCCCGCCTGCGCGCGGTGCTGCGCCGGATGGACCGGGGCATCGCCGGCGCGCGCCAGGCGGCGGCCCTGGGCAACCTGGAGGTCGACCTGGACACCTACGGGGCGCGGGTCGGCGGGCAGGAGGTCGCCCTGACCCGGCGCGAGCTGGAGCTGCTGTACACCCTGTCCGCCCACCCGGGCAAGGTCTTCTCCCGGGAAAACCTGCTGGAAAGCCTTTGGGGCTACGAGTATTTCGGCGACAGCCGCACCGTGGACTCGCACATCAAACGCCTGCGCGCCAAGCTGGAGCCCTTCAGCCCCAGGGGGTGGGAGTTGAAGACCATCTGGGGCGTGGGCTACAAGATGGAGGCAAAGGGCGATGAGAGGTAGAATCGCCTTGCGCCTGCTGGCCTTCTTCGCGGCCGCGCTGCTGCTGCTGGCCGGGATTACCAGCCTGCTGTTCCGCACCCTGTTCACCACCTCGCTCAAGGACGCGAAGCGGGAAGAGATGCTCGCCCGCGCGGACGCGCTGTCCCAGTCGCTGGGCCAGGCGCTGGAAAGCGCCCCCCGCGGCGCCGGGCGGGGGGCCGCGCAGGGGGCGATGGGCGCCAGCTACGCAGGCTACGTCCGGCTGCTGGCCGCGTCCGAGCCCAACCTCTGGGTGCTGGACGAAAACCTGGAGTTCCTCTCCACCGGGCGCATGATGGGCAGGGTGCCGGAGTACAAGGCCCTGCCGCCGGACGCGGAAGAGATGGTGCGGGAGGTCTTTGAGGGCCGCGTCACCCTGTCCGAGTCCTTCTCCGGGCTGGTCGGCGCGCCCACGCTGACCGTCGGCGCGCCCATCCGGCAGTCCGGCCGGGTGGTGGGCGCCCTGCTGCTGCACGACGCGGTCGCCGGGGTGCAGGACGCCGTCCGGAAAGGGCAGGCGCTGCTGCTGTACAGCACCCTGGCCGCGCTGTTGCTGGCCATCCTGCTCTCCGTCCTTTTGTCCTATACCTTCACCCGCCCCATCAGCCGCATCAAGCTTACCGCCGGCCGGCTGGCGGAGGGCGACTACGACGCGAAGACCGGGCTGGCCCGCGGGGACGAAATCGGGGAGCTGGCCCAGTCCGTCGACACCCTCAGCGTCCGGCTGCAGGAGGCGCGCCTGGAGGGGCAGCGCGAGGAGCAGCGGCGCAAGGACTTCCTGGCCAACGTGTCCCACGAGCTGCGCACGCCCGTCACCGTGCTGCGCGGCTCCCTGGAAGCGCTCAGGGACGGCGTGGTCCGGGACCCGGGCAAGGTCGAGGAATACTACGCCCAGATGCTGCTGGAAACCCAGGGGCTGCAGCGGCTGGTCAACGACCTGATGGAGCTGGCCCGCCTGCAGAACGCCGACTTTCCCATCCAGCGCGGGGAGCTTTCCCTCCGGGACGTGTTCGCAGACGCGCTGCGCGCCGCGGACCGGCTGGCGCAGGACAAGGGCGTGCGGCTGGAAAAGGAAATCCCGGACGGGCCCGTTCCCTTCTTCGGCGATTACGAGCGCCTGCGGCAGATGCTGCTCGTCGCGCTGGACAACGCCGTCAAGTTTTCCAGCCCCGGCGGCAGGGTGCGCGCCCGGATGGGCGGGAACGAAATCACCGTATCGGACGAGGGCCCCGGCATCCCCCCGGAGGAACTGGAGGCCGTTTTCGACCGCTTCCACAAGTCCGGCAGCGGCGGGGACCGCCAGGGCAGCGGCCTGGGCCTGGCCATCGCCCGGCAAGTCGCGCAGCGTCACGGCATCCAAATCGCGCTGGAAAGCGTGGTCGGCCGCGGAACCACCGTACGGTTCACCTGGGCGCAGGGCGGCGGCCCCGCCGCGGTATCCTGAGGGATAGCGGCAAAGGCTCCTTTCCCGGCGCCCTGGACTCTTCCGCCCTTACAGGGCGGTTTTTTCGGAACACCGCCGGTCACAAAACACCCCCGCGAACGTGCCAGTCCTGTCAAAGCGATGACACCGTTTTGCCACAACCGCCGGTTAGGATACGGGTACGGCAAGCGATTGCCGAATCTGTCCAAGGGAGATAACCCCATGAAAAAGAACGCTCTTATCCTCGCGCTGGCGCTGCTCGTCGCGCTGCCCCTTTTCGGCCTGGCCGCCGAAACGGCAATCGCCCCGGTTGAAGAAACGCCCGCCGCGACCCTCCCGCCGGGAGCCCGGTTCGGCCGGCGCTGGAGCCAAGCCCCCGCGGAGGGGACCGCCCCCTACGGCTTCACGGACGAAAATGCGGACGGCGTCTGTGACGTGTGCGGCATGGAGCAGGGCAGGAACACCCAGGCGCCCGGCTTTGTGGACGCGGACGGCGACGGCGTGTGCGACCACTCCGGCACCGACCTGCAGCATACTTTCGGCGGCCGGATGCAAAACCAGGCCCCCGGCGGCTTCGGCCGCGGCCGCAACCAGTCCTCCTTCGGCGGCGGGCGTCACCGCCGGTAAATCCTTCGGAACCCGGAAAGGGCACCCCTTCGCGCGGCGCCCTTTCCCTATGGTGTAAACGGCGCGCTGGCCTTTGCGGCATGCCACCTTGATACGGGAGCATACCCGGCATGAACAAATCATGGAAAACCAAAACAGGGCCCTGCGCGCGGCCATCCGTTGGGCGTGCTTTTTCGCCCTGTCCACCCTGCCAAATCCCTGAAGGATGCCGGCGCCACCCCCTTTGCCGGAAGGCTCCCTGCAAGCAGTGCTCCCCTACGGCGGCGTGGCCACTATTGATAGGCGCCCAGCCGCCGGCCGGCAGGAGCCCAAACAGCACGCTTTCGCCATGGGTCTGGCGGCCCCGGGGTTGCCGGTCGCCCGCTTGTCTGCGGGTGTTTCCGCCCGATTAAAACCTGGCGGATACGGATTGTCAAACCGGGCAAAATGATGTATAAAAAGAAGGACAATCGCCTCGTTTTGGACAGGCCCGGCCGGCACAGCTGGCGCTGGGCGATGCCCGCCGAGGCCGTCCGGCTGACGGCGGCCCCCGGCACCCCGTTCGGTATTCACACAGATAGGCCGCGTTTTTTACCGTCCTCGCATTGCCGGCGATTCACCCATTGCCTTCCGCTGTAGAATGTGCCTGGCGCAGGCGGTTCCGCTTCATTGGCGCGCTGCCTGGTTTGTTCAAACGCTTGCGCGCCGCCCCGGTGCGCCGGGCGGGGCCGGCCTGCATCCGCCGCAAACAGTGTGACGTCTCCTGCCCGACGGGAAACGAATTCCCGAAAGCCGGGGCCGTCCAGGAGCAAGGGCGCGCCACCTTCCATGGATGCGCGGGCAGCCTGCCTGCCCGGCCGGGAATCCTGTCGTCGTCGCAGCGAAAA
>JAAZAQ010000137.1 GCA_012514225.1 Clostridiales bacterium
ACAACATGGTGGACGCGCTGACCGCGGCCACCATCACCTCCAACGCGGTGGTCGCGGGCGTCAATGAAATCGCCAAGCAGGTGAACGGATACCTGAACCCGGACGCCGGGAACGGCGGGCTTCCGGCTGCGGAGGGCACCTCCTACGCCGGTGAGGCGGAAGGA
Organism: Clostridiales bacterium; assembly: GCA_012514225.1. Classification (GTDB taxonomy): domain Bacteria; phylum Bacillota; class Clostridia; order Christensenellales; family Aristaeellaceae; genus UBA6115. The sequence goes on from JAAZAQ010000137.1 coordinate 165, forward strand.
TTCAAGGGGCCGGTCGCCGTGGTCGTGACGGTCAAGGACGACGGGACTATCTCCGCGCTGAAGGTTGGCGACGACCGCTTCCATGAGACGGACGGCCTGGGCACCCTGGCGCTGGAGCCGGAATTCGCGGCCTCCTTCGTGGGCAAGGCGCTCCCGGTGGCGCTCTCCGACATCGACGCGCTCGCCGGCGCGACGGTCACCACCCAGGCGGTGGTGGACGCCGTCAACAAGGCGTATGTAGACAAGAACATCGTAATCATCGGCCCCGCGCTTCCGGAAGGTACGTCTTACACCGGCGAGGCGGAAGGCTTCAAGGGCCCGGTCGCCGTGGTAGTGACGGTCAAGGACGACGGGACGGTGACCGCATTGAAAGTCGGCGACGACCGCTTCCACGAGACGGACGGCATCGGCACCCTGGTGCTGGAGCCGGAATTCACGGCCTCCTTCGTGGGCAAGACGCTCCCGGTGACGCTCTCCGACATCGACGCGATTGCCGGCTCGACAGTCACCACCCAGGCGGTGGTGGACGCCGTCAACAAGGCCTATGAAGACAAGATCGTCGTTTCCACCGGCCCCGCGCTGCCGGAAGGCACCCCCTATGCCGGCGAGGCGGAAGGCTTCAAGGGCCCGGTCGCCGTGGTGGTGACGGTCAAGGACGACGGGACGGTGACCGCGCTGAAAGTCGGCGACGACCGCTTCCACGAGACGGACGGCATCGGCACCCTCGTGCTGGAGCCGGATTTCGCGGCGTCCTTCGTGGGCAAGACGCTCCCGGTGACGCTGGACGACATCGACGCGGTCGCCGGCTCGACAGTCACCACCCAGGCGGTGGTGGACGCCGTCAACAAGGCGTATGAAGATAAAAACGCGGTCGGGGCGGCGCAGCCGGCCCAGACCTCCGCGCCGACGGCACAGCCGACAGCCGCCGTGACGGAAGCGCCGGTCGAAATCCCCGCGGACGCCGTCACAGCCCGGATGGAAGGATTTGCAGGTCCGGTCGCGGTCACGGTCGCCTTCGACGGGGAAGGGCACATCACCTTCCTGAAGGTCGGGGACGCCGACTTCAAGGAAACGGACGGCCTTGGAACCGAGGCGCTGAAACCCGCCTTCACCGGACAGTTCATCGGCAAACTGCCCCCCCTGAACCTCCGGGCGGCGGACGAGAACGCGGCCGACACGAACGTGGACGGAGTATCGGGGGCGACCGTCACCAGCCGCGCCGTCGTCGACGCGGTCAACGAAGCGCACGCCCAGGTGTTCCCGCAGCCGGCGGCGACCGAAGCGCCGGTGCTGACCGGCACGACCGTCACCGTCACAAAGGATGGCTTCATGGGGCCGGTCACGGTGCTGACCACCTTCAACGCGGACGGCACCGTGCAGTCCGTCGCAATCAACCCGATGGAGTTTTTCGAGACGCCGGGCTACGGCCAACTGGCGCTTGAAGGCGCTTACACCGAGCAGTTTGCAGGCAAGCAGCCGCCCCTCGCGCTGGCGGAAAAAGGAGCGGCCCTCAGCGAAAGCACCGTTCCCAACCTGACAGGGCCGGACGCCGTCACCAGCGCGACAAGGACCGCGCAGGCCGTCGTGGACGCCGTAAACGAAGCCTACGCCGTGTTCCAGAGCGTGCCTCAGGAATACACCGTGACCAAGCAGGGCTTTATGGGGCCCGTCGAAGTCAGGGTGACCTTCGGCGAGGACGGCACGGTCAACGATGTCAAAATCGGCGGGGAAGGCTTCGCCGAAACGCCCGGATACGGCGCCGCCGCAATGGAAGAAGCGTTTTCCGCCCGTTTTGCGGGCAAACGCCCGCCCCTGAAAATCAGGGAAGCGAACGAGGCGCCCGGCGAGCACCTGGTTGACAACATCCTAAACCCGGACACAGTCACCAGCGCCACCGCGACCATGCAAGCCATCCTCGACGCCATCAACGAAGCATACGCTTCCCGGCCCTGAGCGCATAGAAAGGCAGGCAATACCACGATGAGATTGAGTTTCAAGGGCGGCATCCACCCCCTCAGGGAACGGCACGAAGGGAAGAACGCCAGCAAGGGCCAGCCGATCAGGGCCTATATCCCGCAAAGCGTCTGCATCCCCATGGACATGCACATCGGGGCGCCCAGCGCCCCCGTCGTCGCCAAGGGCGACCGGGTCAAGATGGGGCAGGTCATCGCGACGGCGGTGGGCGGCATCGGCATCCCCGTCCACGCCAGCGTTTCCGGTGAAGTCGTCGCGGTGTCGCAAAAGCAATTGCTGGGGAAAAACCCGAGCACCTGTGTTGAAATCCGCAACGACCTGCAGGACGAATGGACGGAACTGACGCCCCTTGGCGAAGCGGAGACCGCGCCGGCGGAGCGGATTATCCAGGCGGTCCGCGACGCAGGCATTTGCGGCATGGGCGGCGCCTGCTTCCCCACGCACGCGAAGATGTCCCTTCCGGAAGGAAAGTCCGTCGACACAGTCATCTTGAACGGCGCGGAATGCGAAACCTTCCTGACCTCCGACCACCGGCTGATGCTGGAAGAGCCCGGTCGCGTGGTGGACGGCCTTCGCCTGATCATGCGGGCGATGAAGGTCAGCCGCGGCTTCATCGCGGTGGAAGAGAACAAGATGGACGCCGTCAAAGCCATGCAGGAAGCCGCGCGGGGCCGCGAGGGCGTCAGCGTGGTGGTGCTGAAGACCAAATACCCGCAGGGCGGTGAAAAACAACTGATCGAGGCGGTCACCGGGCGGCAGGTGCCCTCCGGCGGCCTGCCGATGGACGCGCACGTCAACGTCTTCAACGTGGGAACCGCCGCCGCGGTCGCCGACGCCGTCATCCTGGGCAGGCCCCTGGTCAGCCGCGTGACGACGGTGACCGGCTGCGTGAAGGAGCCTGCCAACCTGCTGCTGCGCATCGGGACGCCCGTGCAGGAAGCGATCGACGCGGCGGGCGGCTGCAGCGAGGAGCCCGGCAAGGTCTTCCTGGGCGGCAGCATGACGGGCATCGCCATGCCGGATACCTCGATGCCCATGACCAAGGCCAACAACGGCATCGTCGTGATGGGCCAGAAGGAAGCCGTCGTAGCGCCGCCCACCCCCTGCATCCGCTGCGCGCGCTGCCTGGCCGCCTGCCCCATCCGGCTCAACCCCCAGCGGCTCAAGGAACTGTGCGACCAGCAGGATTACGCGAAGGCGAAGAAGGAACACGTGATGGACTGCATCGTCTGCGGCGCCTGCAGCTACGTGTGCCCCGCCAAGCTGGAGCTGAGCCCGGCGTTCAAGGAAGCCAAGGACAAGATTACCGCGAGGAGGATATAAAAGGATGAACCTGCGCCTTTCCACAGGCCCGCACCTTCTGAGCCGGGAGAGCACCCAGACGCTCATGCTGGACGTCCTCATCGCGCTGATTCCCACGACAGCCGCGGGCATTTACCTGTTTGGCTCCAGGGCTGCCTGGGTTCTGGCTGTGGCAGTGATTTCGGCTGTGGTCTTCGAGTGGCTCTGGCAGAAGCTGACCCGGCAGCCGGTGCGGGTCAAGGACCTGTCCGCCGTGGTGACAGGCTTGATTCTGGGGCTGAACCTGCCCGCCCAGGCGCCGTTGTGGATGCCGGTCATCGGCAGCCTGATTGCCATCGTGCTGGTCAAGCAGCTCTTCGGCGGCATCGGCCACAATTTCCTGAACCCCGCCCTTCTGGCCCGCGGGATTCTGCTGGCTTCCTGGCCGGCACATATGAGCGTGTACTATCTGCCCACGCGCGTGCTGGGCGCGACCAGCGTCGCGCCGGCCGCCGACATGACCAGCGCGGCGACCGCCCTCCTGCGCCCCAGCGGCTTCGCCCCCTATGACCTGCTGATGGGCAATATCCCCGGAACCATTGGCGAAGTCAGCAAGATCGCCATCCTGATCGGCCTGTTGTACATGCTGTTCGTCGGCACGGTCACCTGGCATGTCCCTGTGGTTTTCGCCGGCACAACGGTCCTGCTGACCTGGATTCTGGGCGGTGACCCGCTGGCCTCCCTGCTCTCCGGCGGGCTGCTCTTCGGCGCCGTCTTCATGGCGACGGACTATGTGACCAACCCGATGACCAAACGGGGACAGGTGGTGTTCGCCGCCGGGTGCGGGCTGATCGTCACCGTCATCCGGCTGTACGGCAGCTATCCGGAGGGCGTGACCTTCGCAATCCTGCTGATGAACATCCTGACCCCGCTGATTGACCGCCTGACCGTGAGGCGGATTTATGGGATGGTGAAAAAACATGCGTGAAAAAAAGACCTTCCGCGGCGTCTTCCTTAACGGCGTCCTCAACGAAAACCCAACCTTCCGCCTGGTGCTGGGCGTCTGCCCGACGCTGGCCTCCACCACCTCCGCCACCAACAGCATCGGTATGGGTCTGGCGGCGACCTTCGTGCTGGTCGGGAGCAACATCGTCATCAGCATGCTGCGCAACCTGATTCCGGACAAGGTGCGCATCCCCGCCTACATCGTGGTCATCTCCACCTTCGTGACCATCGTGCAGATGCTCATCCAGGCCTTCGTCCCCTCCCTGTACGAGGCGCTGGGGCTGTTCATCCCGCTGATCGTGGTCAACTGCATCATCCTGGCCCGGGCGGAAGCCTTTGCCGGGAAGAGCAGCGTCTTCCTCTCGGCGGCGGACGGCTTCGGAATGGGTCTGGGCTTCACAGGCGCGCTGCTGCTCATCGGCGCCGTGCGCGAGCTGCTGGGCAACGGCACCCTGTTTGGCAACAACATCCTCGGCGGCGGGTTTGAGCCGATGCTGCTGGCCGTGATGGCCCCGGGCGGGTTCATCCTCTTCGGGCTCATCCTGGGCATCGTCAACGCAATTACGGACCGGATTAGCGCCCGGAAAGGAGCGAAGGCCTAAATGGAATTCACACTGACGAATTTCCTGCTGTTCATGGTCAACTGCGTGCTGACCAACAACTTCATCTTTTCGCGCTATCTGGGGTGCTGCCCCTTCCTGGGCGTCTCCTCCAAGGTGGAGACCGCCGCGGGCATGGGCATCGCCGTCACCTTCGTGATGGGCCTGGCTTCCCTGTTTACCTACGCGGTGTACCATTACATCCTGGTCCCCCTGCAAATCAGCTACCTCATCACCATCTCCTTCATCCTGGTCATCGCCGCGCTGGTGCAGTTCGTGGAGATGTTCCTGAAGAAGTCCATGCCCTCGCTGTACAACGCGCTGGGCATCTACCTGCCGCTGATCACCACCAACTGCGCCGTGCTGGGCGTGACCATCCTCAACATCGACAACAAATACAACATGCTGTGGTCCGTGCTCAACGGCGTGTTCGGCGCGCTGGGCTTCCTGCTGGCCATCGTGCTGATGGCAGGCGTCCGCGAGCGGCTGGAATCCTCCAACATCCCCAAGGCGTTCAAGGGATTCCCCATCAGCCTGGTCATCGCAGGCCTGATGTCCGTGGCCTTCCTCGGCTTTGCCGGGCTGGGCAATTAAGGGGGAGGAAAGATGGATTACGCTGCGATTCTGAAGGCCGTCGCCGCCCTGGGCGGGCTGGGGATTCTCTTTGGTCTGGTGCTGTCCTTTGCGGACAAGAAATTTGCCGTGCCGGTGGACGAGCGCTTCACCCTCGTGCGCGAAGCGGTCGCCGGCGCGAACTGCGGCGCCTGCGGGTACGCGGGCTGCGACGCCTACGCCCAGGCGGTGGTCAAGGGCGAGGCGGACATCAGCCTTTGCACGCCCGGCGGTCAAGCGACCCTGGACGCGCTGGCGGCCATCATGCAAAAGGAATCGGCCGTCGCGGAGGTGCAGGTCGCCCGCGTGCTGTGCCAGGGCGAGACCGGCGTCGTGAAGCCGCGCTACGACTACAAGGGCCCTAAAACCTGCCATATGGCGGTTTCGCTGTCGGGCGGGCCCAACCTGTGCAACTGGAGCTGCGTCGGTCTGGGCGACTGCGTGCGGGTCTGCCGGTTTGACGCGATGAGAATCGAAAACGGCATCGTGGTCATCGACGAGAACAAGTGCACCGCCTGCGGCATGTGCGTGCTGGAATGCCCGCGCAGCGTCCTGCGCCTGCTGCCCAAGGCCGCGCGGGTGACCGTGCGCTGCCGGAACGAGGCCAGGCCGAAGGAAGCCCGGGAAGCCTGCTCGAAAGCCTGCATCGCCTGCAAGCTGTGCGAAAAGGCCTGCGCCTACGACGCGATTCACGTGAACAACAACGTCGCCCGGATCGACCCGGCCAAGTGCACGCTGTGCGGCGAATGCGTCAAGGTGTGCCCCATGAAGTGCATCGAGCAGCTGCCTTGAGACCATGAGCGGCTCCGACGTAAAAAATCAAAAGGACCTTCGCGCGCAGGCCGGCCTGCGCGCGTCCCTTATCGGGCTGATCGCCAACGTCGGCCTGGCGGCGGCCAAGATTATCGCGGGGATGCTGTCCGGCGCCGTGTCCATCCTGGCCGACGGCGTGAACAACCTGTCCGACGCCGGCTCCGTCGTCGTGTCGATGCTCAGCCTGCGCATGGCGCGCAAGCC
>JAAZAQ010000013.1 GCA_012514225.1 Clostridiales bacterium
ATTCAACCTTGACCGGGCCGTGCATGCCCTCGGCTTCGCCGGTATACACGACGGGGGCTTCGGCCGCGGCGGGCTCGGCCGCAGGCGCGGCGGCGGCCAGGGCGTCGTCGATGGCCTTCAGGATGGCCTTGCTGGTGAAGGTGGAGCCGGCGATGACGTCGACGCCCGTGTCACCCTTCTCCACGATCTTGGCGGGCAGCTGATCGACGGCGGGCACGCCGTAATCCGTGTGCTCGTCATGGGAGACGACCGTCACCTTGGTGATTTTGCCGTCGGTGACCTCGAACTCCACCTTGACCGGGCCGTGCATACCCTCGGCTTCGCCGGTATAGGTCTGGGCGAAAGCGGTCAGGGAGCCCAGCGTCAGGGCGAGGCACAGCAGAACAGACAGGAATTTCTTCATATTCGCGATTCTCCTCCTTATTGGCGATGATAACCATCGTTTTCCGGGGACAGTATACCGATAATTGCCCTCGGCTGCAAGCGGGAGGGACATCCTGCTTTTTGGAAGGCGCGGCGCGCGGATGCTTTCCGAGGTGCCGGCCTGCGGCCGCCCATATAGAAGAGGAGGCTGCACCTCCTCTCAGTGTGTCAAAGAAGTGTCTGCGGACACTTCTTTGATTAAGCAGGAACGGGAATTTCTGCCTGTTCGGCATCGCTATGCTTGCCTCACGGTCAGCAGAAATTCGCAGAAATGTTTTGTCTAAAGCCAAAACCCGCGGCACCGCACATGTCGCTGCCGCGGATTACCATCAGAGGGCTTCGCCCTCCGATACCTCCCATGAAATGGTTTTTTGACAGCCTGGGCCCTCCGGGAATCCGGAGGGCGTTTTTACGGGATGAATCGCCCGCATCGGGTCTTTCATCCTTTGGCTGGACATCGCCGGATACCTGGTATGGGAAAACCGAAAATATTGGATTCCTAAGCATGCATGGTTCTTGCCAACTCCGTATTTATTGTCACGGCTTGCGTTTTATTGCCGAACAAAAAACGATGAATAGGTATTTGGAAACAGAAATAATGCGATGCGGCGTCCCGGAAGTGGCCTTGCAAACGGCGTTTATGGGGTCGGCCCTTCAGCCGTGGGCATCTCTTCTGGACGAGGGATGGACACGCCGACGTACTGCAGCCCGTCCATCGCCGTCACCGGCGGGAAATAGACACGCCCGACTGGCTTGAACACCGTGTAGCCGCCGGGCTCGATTTTGGCTTCGTTGCCGTTCATGAGCGGAGGCCGGAGCATGGAAAGGGCTTCCCCGGCCGGCCCCCGGGCCCCTTCCCCATGGTTTTCCGACAGGCGGTACCTGCCGCCTTCAGATTCCATATCGTTGAAGAGAAACGACAACACGAAATCCCTGTGGAAACGGCTGAAATCCGAATACCCCAGGGCCCTGGCCACCGCTTCCACAGGCTTTTTCAGACCGAGTTCAACGCGTTGTTGATTCCACAGGCTCACCGCCTTAGAAAATACTCCCTCCCCGCCCCTGACACAGGCGAACTGCGCCAGGAACGCGGCCAGGGAATAGTCAGCCTTCTGCCCCTTCCAGCGGAAAATGTCCCGCCCCCGCTGCGCGAGGGTATCGCCGTTCGCCAACACTTCCGGATGGCGGCTGAAATGGTTGCGGACATCCTGAAAGCCCGCGCCCCAGACGTACCAAAACGGAACGTAATCATCCAGGAACATGCGGGGATAGCAGAGGATTCCCGCCGCGGCGGACAGGAACTCCGTCATCCAGACATGGTTGTCGATGGTGCTGACGAACGCAGCTTTTCCTGCCTCGCTTTCCCGATACGCCCGGTAAACCGGGTCGTCGTGCATTTTTGACTCGTAGACGAGGTGCTGGAACTCATGGGCGACAACGGGGAAGCATCGGGAGACGTCTTGGGTCTGTTCGCCCCGGGCGTCCACCCGGACGATTCCCGCGACGCCGTATGTGTCGATATGAATGATGGGGCAGGCATTGCTCTCGTACTCGACCCCGCCGATGGTCACGCGCTCGTAGAGGTCGTTGTAGCTGGTTTAGCCGCTGATTTGCGGGGTTTGGATGTTGTAGAACAGCATATTGACCAGACCGTCGCCGAGAAGGTCGAGGAAGTTCCCGAAGCGTTGAACCAGCCGCCCGAACCGGGCGTCGAACTCGTCCGCGACAATTTGCGCATATGCCGCGTCGATTCTGTCCAGCGGGGCATAGTCCGGATTCAGGGGCGTCCAGATTCTGCAGCGCTGTCCGACATGCAGAACCTTGAACGCGATCACGTCGCCGCCCGGTGAAATGCCCTCCGTGCCCTCCAGAGTAAAGTTTTGACAGGCTCCGACGTCCCACGGCGTTTTCCGTTCCAGGCCAGCGCTTTCCACGAAGGGGTCTGCCTGGCCTGCTGACTTGCTCTCGTAGATTTCCGGCTGCGGCGCCCTGTTATCGGAAAACCCGAAAGCCGGGATGTCCCTTTCAATCAAAGCGCCAATCAAGCCCGTGCTCAACCTGAGACCATCGGGGAAATGGCTGTTGAGAACAACGACATAGTCGCCCTCATAACCGCCCTCCGGCGAGTCATC
>JAAZAQ010000014.1 GCA_012514225.1 Clostridiales bacterium
CCGGGAACCGCCCTTCTGGGGCGGTTCCCTTGTTGAGCCAAAGACCGGTTACAGCTGCTCGAACCGGCCGGTGAAGAAGCGAAGCTGCCTGGGCTCGTACGCCCATTTCAGCCCGCGGATGTCCTCCCTGTGCCGGAAGAGGCGGGTGACGGTGTCGGCGACCAGGTCCATGTGCCGGTAGGTGTACACGCGCCGGGGGATGGTCAGGCGCACGGTCTCCAGCTTCGGGGCGTGGTCCTTTCCGGTTACCTTGTCCCGGCCGGCGGAGACGATGCCGCGCTCCATCGCGCGCACGCCGCCCTCCACGTAGATGGCCGCGGCCAGCGCCTGGGCGGGCAGCTGCTCCTGCTTCAGGTGAGGGCAGAAACCCCGCGCGTCCAGGAAGACCGCGTGGCCGCCGACCGGGCGCACGATGGGCACACCCGCGTCCTGCAGCAGGTCGCCCAGGTAGCGCACCTGCTTGACGCGGTGCTCGATGTATTCCTCCTGCATGGCTTCCCGAAGCCCGATGGCCATGGCCTCCATATCCCGGCCGGCCATCCCGCCGTAGGAGGGCATGCCCTCGAACACCACCACCAGCTCCCTGGCGGCCTGGAACAGCGACTCGTCGTTGAGGCAGAGGAAGCCGCCGATGTTGGTGATGCAGTCCTTCTTGCCCGACATCGTGCAGCCGTCCGCGTAGCTGAACTGCTCCAGCACGATGTCTCGGATGGGCTTGTCCGCGTAACCCTCCTCCCGCTCCCTGATAAACCAGGCGTTCTCCACGCACCGGGTGGCGTCCATGAACACCTTGATGCCCTGGCCCCTGCAGTACCTGGACACCTCGCGCAGGTTGCCCATCGACACCGGCTGCCCGCCGGCCAGGTTGACCGTGACGGCGACGCAGACGTAGGCGATCTGCCCCGCGCCCACCCGGTCCACCAGGCCCTTCAGCTTGTTCAGGTCCACGTCGCCCTTGAACGGCAGCTCCGCCTGCGCGTCGTGCGCCTCGTCGCGGATGATGTCGAAGAAGACGCCGCCGTTGGCTTCCTGATGATAGCGGGTGGTCGTGAAGTACATGTTGCCGGGGACGTACTGCCCGGGCTGGATGGCGATGCGGCTCAGCAGGTTTTCCGCTCCCCGGCCCTGGTGGGTGGGAATGACGTGGCGAAACCCGAACAGCTCCCGGACCGTCCCCTCCAGGTGATGCCAGTTGCGGCTGCCGGCATAGGCCTCGTCCCCCAGCATCATCCCCGCCCACTGGCGGTCGGACATGGCGTTGGTGCCCGAATCGGTCAGCAGGTCGATATACACGTCCTCCGAGTCGATCAGGAAGGTGTTGTATCCCGCCTTCCGGATGATGCGCTCGCGCTCCTCCCGCGTGTTCATGCGGATGGTCTCGACGGACTTGATGCGGTACGGCTCCGCGGGATACCGGTTTAAATCCATGGCGTCCTCCTTGTTTTCGTATGCTTCGCTGATGGGATTGTAGCCCCGCGCGGAAGGGAATGCAATAGAAAAAGTACAGAAATAAAACATATCATTCTATTGTTCAGCCGGGGCGCGGCGCGGCGGGCCGGATTTGCGCGGCTGCAATCCGGCGGCCTTCGCACAGTCGGCAGAATCCGGGGGAAAAGGCGGAGCCGCCGGCTGACAATAAGAAAAGAGGAAGCCGCCGGGGACCCGGCGGCTTCAGTCTGTTAAGGGAACGGTTCCCGGGGCTTTGCCCCGGGCCCTATGAGGGGCTTTCAGCCCCTCAACCCCTTCATGGTCTCCGAAATGCTTCACTGAAGCAGATTAACCAATGAAATGCCTGAAGAGGTTAAAAGAAGCTCAGCCGTCTTTTCCCCAGGGCGTCCCTTCCATGTTTCCTCCCGCCCAGGGGCTGTGCGCTTCGGCCTTTATATGGAAAGAACACATGAACGGGCGGCATGCCGGGGAGACGGCCGGCGTCCGGGTCGGGGCCTTTTCAGGCCAGCCCGAATTCGCCTTTGAGCGCCTCCATCATCAGCGCTTCCGGCGCCTTGAGGCCCGTCCATAGGTTGAAATTGACCGCCGCCTGGTTGACCAGCATGCCCAGCCCGTTGATGGCCTGCGCGCCGCGCGCGGCCGCTTCTTTCAGGAAGGGCGTGTCCGGCGGGTTGAACACCACGTCCGCGGCCGCCATGCCCGGGCCGACGGAGTCGTAATCGATATCCGGGCGGGCGTCCGTGTCCGGGAACAGGCCGATGGAGGTCGCGTTGATGAGGAGGTCCGTGCCCTCCGGCACCCGGATGCCCGGCGTCCAGGGCAGAAACTCGCAGGCAGCCGCGGTCTTCCCCGAGACGAGGGCGGCCAGCTCCTCCCCGCGCAGGACGGTGCGGTTGATGATGCTGACCTTCCGGGCGCCGGCCAAGGCGCATTCCACCGCCACGGCGCGCGCCGCGCCGCCCGCGCCCAGCACGGTCACGTGCCGGCCCTTCGGGTCGCGGCCGCTTTCGACCAGGGACTTGAGCATGCCCTTGCCGTCGGTGTTTTCGCCCAGCAACCTGCCTTCCCGGTTGACGACGGTGTTGACCGCGCCGATGATTTCCGCCGCGGGGGACAGCTCGTCCAGGTGTGAAATCACCGCGATCTTGTGCGGGATGGTCAGGTTGACGCCCCGCCAGTTCATCGCGCGCATCCCGCGCACCGCGTCGCCCAGGTCCTCCGGCTTGACCAGCACCGTCAGGTAGCGCCACGGGATGCCCGCCTCCCGGAAGGCGGCCTCCTCGACCACGCCGGTGGGATTTTCGTCCACCGGATACCCGAACACACCCACCAGCTCACTGCGGTAACTCTTGGACATCCTTGATTCCTCCCCGGTTTGTATGGCCTTCTCTTCCTTCCCAACATAGCCCGCGCGCAGGTCAAAGTCAAGCGCGGCGCGGCGCGCCGCCGCGCCTTTCCGGCTGTTTCCCGGATTATGATACTCCCGGGGTGGCGTTACATGGTTCCCGCCCGGAAGGGCTTGATTCACAGCCATACCGCGGAGGGATGGGAGATGGGCTTGCAGAAAAAAGGGAAAAAATTGCAATTTTGTGCTTGCATTCCTCCCGGGGCATGCGTATAATACCCCTGCTGTCTGTTTTGGGATGAAGCGATAGGTTGCCGCCCCGGCCTTGGGCGGGTCATTATCGCGGACCATGCCCGACAATCGGGCGACGGGCTCACGGCCGTGGCGGAAACGCCGCGCGCGAGCGAACTTAAAGGAGGAAATCTAATGGCCAGCCAGAAAATCCGCATCAAGCTCAAGGCGTACGAGCACCATCTCATCGACCAGTCCGCCGAGCGCATCGTGGACACCGCCAAGCGGACCGGCGCCCGGGTCTCCGGCCCCGTGCCGCTGCCCACCGAGAAGGAAATCGTCACCATCCTGCGCGCCCCCCACAAGTACAAGGACAGCCGCGAGCAGTTCGAGCGCAGGACGCACAAGCGCCTGATCGATATCCACAGCCCCACTTCCCGCACCGTGGACGCCATGATGAAGTTGGATCTTCCCGCCGGCGTCGAGATCGAAATCAAACTCTGAGGCAGGAGGCAAGCATCATGAAAAAAGCGATTCTGGGCAAGAAGCTGGGCATGACCCAGCAGTTCCTGCCGGATGGCCGCCTGGTCCCGGTGACGGTGGTTCAGGCCGGCCCCTGCACGGTGGTGCAGAAGAAAACCCTGGAGAAGGATGGCTATGTCGCCCTCCAGCTGAGTTTTGACGAATATCCTGAAGTCCGTGCCAAGAAGCTGGTCAACAAGCCCGAGGCCGGCCACTTCAGGAAGGCCGGCGTCGCCCCCGCGCGCTACCTGCGCGAGTTCCGCCTGGCGGACGTCGCCCCCTACGAGGTCGGGCAGACGCTTTCCTGCGCGCAGTTCGAGGCGGGGGAAAAGGTGGACGTGACCGGCACCAGCAAGGGCCACGGGTTCACCGGCGCGATTTACCGCTGGAACCAGAGCCGCGGCCCCATGGCCCACGGCTCCAAGTACCACCGGGGCGTGGGCTCCATGAGCGCCAACTCCGACCCCTCCCGCGTCTTCAAGAACAAGAAGATGGCCGGCCAGTACGGCGCGGAGCGGGTGACGATGCAGAACCTCGAAGTCGTCGGCGTCGACGCGGAGCGCAACCTGCTGCTCATCAAAGGCGCCGTTCCCGGCCCCAACAAGGGCCTGCTGCTTGTGCGCGACGCGTGCAAGGCCTGAAAGAGGAGGAACCATCGATGCCGACTATCCCCGTTGTAAACATGCAGGGCAAGGCGGAGGGCGAACTGAGCCTGAACGATGACGTTTTCGGCGTCACGCCCAACGTCGCCGCCATGCACCTGGTGGTCCGCTCCATCCTGGCCAACCGCCGCCAGGGCACGCAAAGCGCGCTGACCCGCGGCATGGTCCGCGGCGGCGGCCGTAAAATCTACCGCCAGAAGGGCACCGGCCGGGCCCGCCACCACAGCAACCGCGCGCCCCAGTTCCGCCACGGCGGCGTGGTGTTCGCCCCCCAGCCGCGGGACTACGTGGTGAAGGTGCCGCGCAAGGTGCGCCGCCTGGCCATGCGCTCCGCCCTCTCCGCCAAGCTGGCCGCCGGCGACATGATCGTGCTGGACAGCCTCTCCCTCAAGGAGGCCAAGACCCGGCTGATGGCCAAGCTGCTCAAAGACCTGGGCGTGACCCGCTCCTGCCTGCTGGTGCTCTCCGGACGCGACGAGAACGTGCAGCGCGCCGGCCGCAACATCCAGGCCCTCTCCGACGCCTACACCAGCACCATCAACGTCTATGACATCCTGCGCGCGGACAAACTGGTGCTCACCCGCGACGCGGTCATGGCCATTCAGGAGGTCTACGCATCATGAAAAACCCGCATGACATCATCCGCCGCCCCGTGCTCACCGAGAAGGGCTACGACGGCATCGCGGACAAGAAGTACGTCTTCGAAGTGGACGTGAACGCCAACAAGATCGAGATCAAGCGGGCGCTGGAGGCGGTGTTCAAGGACATCAAGGTCGACTCCGTCAACACCCTGCGCACCATGGGCCGCATCAAGCGCCAGGGCCGCACCCAGGGCCGCACGCCCGAGGTCAAGAAAGCCTACGTCACGCTGAAAAAGGACTCCAAGCCCATCGAGTTCTTCGAAGGCATGGTCTAAGGGAGGAGCAAGCACAATGGCCATCCGCGTCTATAAACCGACCTCGCCCGCGCGCCGCTTCATGACGGTGAACGCCTTCGCGGAAATCACCAAGAAGAAGCCGGAGAAGGCGCTGGTTTCCAACAAGAAGAAGCATGCCGGCCGCAACAACCAGGGCAAAATCACCGTGCGCCACCAGGGCGGCGGCAGCAAGGTCAAGTACCGCCTCATCGACTTCAAGCGCAACAAGCTGCAGGTGCCGGCCAAGGTCGCGGCGATCGAGTACGATCCCAACCGCTCCGCCTTCATCGCCCTGCTGCACTACTTGGACGGTGAGAAGCGCTACATCCTGGCCCCCGTGGGGCTGTCCGTGGGCGACACGGTCGTCGCCGGCGAAGGCGCCGACATCAAGCCCGGCAACGCCATGCCCCTCTCGTCCATCCCGACGGGCACCCTCATCCACAACCTGGAGCTGCGCCCCGGCTCCGGCGGGCAGCTGGTCCGCTCGGCCGGCGTGTACGCCCAGCTGATGGCCAAGGAAGGCGATTACGCGCAGGTGCGCCTACCCTCCGGCGAAATCCGCAGGCTGCCGCTGATGGCCCAGGCCACCATCGGCACGGTGGGCAACACCGACCACGAGAACATCCGCATCGGCAAGGCGGGGCGCAAGCGCAACATGGGCATCCGGCCCACTGTGCGCGGCGTGGTCATGAACCCGGTGGACCATCCCCACGGCGGCGGCGAGGGCAAGTCCCCCATCGGCATGCCCGCGCCCCTGACCCCCTGGGGCAAGCCGGCGCTGGGCCTGAAGACCCGCAAGCACAAGAAGTATTCCAACCGCCTGATCGTCAAGCGCATCAACGATAAGTAAGCCGAAGGATGAAAGGAGGCCCTGCCCCGCATGAGCCGCTCAATTAAGAAGGGACCCTTCGTGGAACCCAAGCTCCTCAAGCGTGTCGAAGAGATGAACAAGACGGGCAAGAAGTCCGTCCTGAAGACCTGGTCCCGCGCCAGCACCATCTTCCCGGATTTCGTCGGCCACACAGTGGCCGTGCACGACGGCCGCAAGCACGTGCCCGTCTACGTCACCGAGGACATGGTCGGCCACAAGCTCGGCGAGTTCGCCCCCACCCGCACCTTCCGCGGGCACGCCGGCGAAAAGAAGACCGAGCGCAAGTAAGGCGAAAGGAGAGCACTATGGCAAGCAACACCCGCAACAAAGGGGAGCGTCATGACAGCCGGGACGAAAAGCGGCCCCACGCCCACGTCCGGCACGTCCGCATCTCCTCCCGCAAGGCCAAGCTGATGGTCGACCAGGTGCGCGGCAAGGGCCTGGACGAAGCGCTGGCTATCCTCCGCCTGACCCCGCACGCCGCCTCCCCGGTGCTGTACAAGCTGCTGGAGTCCGCCGCCGCCAACGCGGTGAACAACCTGGAGATGGACCGCGACTCCCTTTACGTCGCCGAAATCTGCGCCAACCCGGGCCCGACCCTCAAGCGGTTCCGCCCCAAGGCGCGCGGCAGCGCTTCCCAGATCCTGAAGCGCACCAGCCATTTCAGCGTCGTGCTGGACAAGAGATAAGGGAGGAGTCATCAATGGGCCAGAAAGTCAATCCCCACGGCGCGCGCGTCGGCGTCATCTTCGACTGGAGCACGCGCTGGTACGCGGACAAGAAGGATTTCGCGAAGTTCCTGGTCGAGGACCATAAAATCCGCGAGACCCTCAAGAAGAAGTATTACGCCACCGGCGTGAGCCGCATCGACATCGAGCGCAGCGCCGCGCGCATGACCATCAACCTCTTCACCGGCAAGCCCGGCATGGTCATCGGCCGCGGCGGCAAGGGCATCGAGGAGCTGAAGGCCTTCGTCGAGAAGATGCTGGGCCGCCCGGTCACCATCAACGTCATCGAAATCAAGGCCCCGGACACGGACGCCCAGCTGGTGGCGGAGAACATCGCCCAGCAGCTGGAGAAGCGCATCTCCTTCCGCCGCGCGCTCAAGCAGAGCATCCAGCGCACCATGCGCGCGGGCGCCAAGGGCATGAAGGCTTCCGTCTCCGGCCGCCTGGGCGGCGCGGACATCGCGCGCACGGAGCATTACCACGAGGGCTCCATCCCGCTGCAGACCCTGCGCGCCAATATCGACTACGGCTTCGCCGAGGCCAAGACCACCTACGGGCGCCTGGGCGTGAAGGTATGGATTTACAAGGGACAGGTGCTGCCCCAGGCCAGGGGCCGCGCCGCCAGGACCCCCGAAGGAGGCAGATAAACCATGTTGATGCCAAAACGTGTCAAGCGCCGCAAGACCTTCCGCGGCCGCATGAAGGGCAAGGCCAACCGCGGCAACCACATCGCCTACGGCGATTTCGGCCTGGTGGCCATGGACCCCAGCTGGGTGACCAGCCAGCAGATCGAGGCCGCCCGTATCGCCCTGACGCGCTACACCCGCCGCGGCGGCCAGGTCTGGATCAAGATTTTTCCCGACAAGCCGGTGACGGAAAAGCCCGCCGAGACCCGCATGGGCTCCGGCAAGGGCTCCCCGGAATACTGGGTGGCGGTGGTCAAGCCCGGCCGCGTGCTCTTCGAGGTGGCGGGCATCGAGGAATCCGTCGCCCGCGAGGCGCTCCGCCTGGCCTCGACCAAACTGCCCCTGCGCTGCAAGATTTACTCCAAGGCGCAGATGGAGCACACCAGTGGGGGTGACAACTGATGAAAGTTAGCGAGTTTCTGGAAATGAAGCCGGAAGAGCTGGCCGCGAAAATCACGGAGCTGAAGACCGAGCTGTTCAACCTCCGTTTCCGCCTGGCCACGGGGCAGCTGGAGAACACGATGCAGATTCAGGCCGTCAAGCGGGACATCGCCCGCGCGCTCACGGCCCAGACCCAGGCGAACAGGAAGCAGGAAGCCAGATAAGGCAGAAAGGAGGCAGGTTCCATGTCACAGACCCCCGAGGCCGCAAACCGCGGCAACCGCAAGACCCGCGTGGGCGTCGTCACCAGCGACAAGATGGACAAGACCATCGTGGTGACCATCCGCAGCCGCTACCGGCACCCGCTCTACGGCAAGATTATCGGCCACAGCAAGAAGTTCAAGGCGCATGACGAGGAGAATGCCTGCGGTATCGGCGATACCGTCCGGATTATGGAGACCCGGCCGCTGTCCAAGGACAAGCGCTGGCGCCTGGTCGAAATCATCGAGAAAGCGAAGTAATTCCCTGCCGCGGGCAAACCCGCGGCCCAGGAAAAGGAGGAACCCCGTATGATCCAGCCGCAGACACGGCTTAAGGTGGCCGACAATTCCGGCGCCAAGGAAATCATGTGCATCCGGGTGCTGGGCGGCTCGTTCCGCCGCTCCGGCGGCATCGGCGACGTCATCGTCGCCAGCGTGAAGACCGCGACACCCGGCGGCCAGGTCAAGAAGGGCGAAGTGGTGCGCGCTGTCATCGTCCGCGTGGTCAAGCAGAACCGCCGGCCCGACGGCTCCTACATTCGCTTCGACGACAACGCCGCCGTCATCATCAACGACCAGAAGCAGCCCCGCGGCACCCGTATTTTCGGGCCTGTCGCCCGCGAGCTGCGCGAGAAGAACTACATGAAGATAATCTCGCTGGCCCCCGAAGTGCTGTAAGGAGAGACCAGGATGAAAGTACACGTGAAAGCCAAGGACGAGGTCATCGTCATCTCCGGCAAGGACAAGGGCGTCAAGGGCAAGGTCCTGGCCGTCAGCCCCAAGACGGGGCGCGTGACGGTCGAGGGCGTCGCGATGGTCACCAAGCACCAGAAGTCCCGCGCCCAGGGCCAGCCCGGCGGCCTCATCAAGAAGGAAGCCGCCATCGACGCCTCCAACGTCATGCTGGTCTGCCAGAAGTGCGGCAAGCCTTCCCGCTCCGGCAGCAAGACGCTCAAGGACGGCAAGAAAATCCGCGTCTGCAAGAAGTGCGGCGAACAAATCGACTGACAGGGAGGAGCAGCCACATGGCAACCCGTTTGAAGGAAAGATACCTGGCCGAGGCTGTGCCCGCCTTGAAGCAGAAGTTCGGCTACAAGAACCCGATGCAGATTCCCAAGCTGGAGAAAATCGTCATCAACATGGGCCTGGGCGACTGCAAGGACAACGCCAAGGCGTTGGAAGGCGCCGTGGCGGAGCTGACCGCCATCGCCGGCCAGAAGGCCCAAATCACCAAGGCCCGCAAGAGCATCGCCAACTTCAAGGTGCGCGCGGGCATGTACATCGGCGCCAAGGTCACCATCCGGGGCGTCCGGATGGAAGAGTTCATCGATAAATTGATGAATGTGGCACTTCCCCGCGTGCGCGACTTCCGCGGCGTTTCCGTAAAGGCCTTCGACGGCCGCGGCAACTACGCCCTGGGCATCCGCGAACAGCTCCTGTTTCCCGAAATCGATTACGACAAGGTGGAAAAGGTCCGGGGCATGGAAATCATCTTCGAGACCACCGCCAAGACCGATGAGGAATGCATGGAGCTCCTGCGGCTGCTGGGCATGCCGTTCGCACA
>JAAZAQ010000138.1 GCA_012514225.1 Clostridiales bacterium
ACACCCGCCGGCGCGCGGACTAAGATACGTTTGTTCACAGATGAAACGAGGTGAAGCGCATGGCATATGACTATTTGATTGTCGGCGCGGGCCCTGCCGGGATTTTCACAGCCCTGCAGCTGCTGCGGAGGGGCAGCGGGAAAAGCATCCTGATGCTGGAAAAGGGCCAGCCGCTCGGTCGCCGCCGCTGCCCGAAGGGAACGGTGGGCCGCTGCGTCAACTGCCGCCCCTACTGCCATATCACCACCGGTTTTGCCGGGGCCGGCGCCTTTTCGGACGGCAAGCTGTCCCTTTCCCACGAGGTTGGGGGCCAGTTCCCCGACCTCGTCGGAGCGGCCAGATGCCAGGACTTGATTGACTACACGGACAAAATCTACTTGGAGTTCGGCGCGGACACGCGGGTGGAGGGCTTGGTGGAGGACGAGCGCATCAAGCGCATCCGCCGCCGGGCCATCCAGGCAGGGCTGAAATTGGTGGATTGCCCCATTCGCCACATGGGAACGGAAAAAGCCCAGGAAATCTACGGCGCGATTGAAAAGCACCTCACCGCGGGGGGCGTCGAAATCCGGTACGGCGCCAACTGCGTCGACCTGCTGCTTGAAAACAGCCGCTGTGTGGGCGTCGTCGCGGAAAAGCCGGACGGGACCGGCCGGGAGGAAATCAAGGCGGGCGCGGTCGTCGTGGCGACAGGACGGCGCGGCGCGGACTGGCTGGAGAAAATCTGCCAGGAGCACGGCATCGCCCACCAGCCCGGCACGGTGGACATCGGGGTGCGGGTCGAGGTGCGCAACGAGGTCATGGAAGAAATCAACGATGCCCTGTATGAGGGCAAGTTCGTCGGCTACCCCAGCCCCTTCCGCGACAAGGTCCGCACCTTCTGCCAGAACCCCGGCGGCTTCGTCAGCCAGGAAAACTACGACGACGACCTGGCCGTGGTCAACGGGCACAGCTACAAGGACCTGAAGTCGGAAAACACCAACCTGTCCATCCTCTCCTCCCACAACTTCAACACGCCCTTCAACCAGCCCATCGCCTACGCGCAGAAAGTCGGCGAGCTGACGAACATGCTGGCCAACGGGCATATCCTCGTGCAGCGCTTCGGCGATATCCTGGACGGAAAGCGCACCTGGGACAAGGAGCTGCTGCGCGCCAACGTGCGGCCGACGCTGAAGGACGCCGTGGCCGGCGACATCACCGCCGCCATGCCCTACCGCGCGATGACCAACATCATCGCCTTCATCCAGGCGATGGAGCTGGTCGTGCCCGGCTTCGCCTCGCCGGAAACGCTGCTGTACTCGCCGGAGCTGAAGTTCTATTCAAACCGCGTCCGCATGGATGAGAACCTGATTACGAACATCAAGGGTTTCTACTCCCTTGGGGATTCCAGCGGCTGGACGCGCGGGCTGATGATGGCTTCCGCCATGGGCGTCCTGCTGGGGGACCGGCTGGCCGACGCCGAATAAACTGCCTTGCGGGTTTTACCATTGACGTGTTGGAGAGGCGTTCGGGTTATTAACATGCAAGGCGGCTTTTCTGCGCCGGTTGGAAGTGGGAGCGGCAGGATGCCGCAGGGAAAATGGCTTAAAACCCATGATGGCTTTAATGGGTGGGCGCAATCCAAAAACAGCCCGGGACGCTGGGTGAAAGCGAGGAATCACGGGTGTTTTACGATGAACAGCTGCTGTCATTGACGCATCGCTTCGAGGACTATCAGCGCCATTACGGCGCGGTGTCGCCCCCCGTCTACCTCAACTCGCTGCATTTGTTCCCGACGTTCGAGGAGTACCTGGACGCGGATACCGCCAGCGAGGATTGCTTTGTCTACGGGAGGGTTTCCAACCCGACCACCCGCCTGCTGGAACGGAAGCTCGCCGCGCTTGAGAACGGCAAGGACGCGGCTGTCTTCTCTTCCGGCATGGCCGCGGCGACGACCGCCATCCTCGCCACCTGCCGCGCGGGCGACCATATCCTGTCGATGCGGGACGTTTACCAGCCTGTCAAGCGCTTCATGTCCGCCATCGGCGTCCCGCGCCTGAACCTGACCTGCGACTATGTCTCCGGCCTGGACCTGGGCGAAATTGAGCGCGCCATCCGGCCCAATACCCGTCTAATGATTCTGGAAAGCCCCGCGACCTTCGTGTTCACCGTCGTGGACCTGAGGGCCATCGCCAGCCTGTGCAGGAAGCACGGCGTGCTGACGTATATCGACAACACCTATTGCACCCCGCTGTTCCAGAATCCCCTCGACCTGGGCGTCGACATCGTGATGCACACGCTTTCCAAGTACCTGGGCGGGCACAGCGACGTCATCGGCGGCGCGCTGATTGTCAACGACGAATCGCTGATGCGCGATATCGCCAGGAACGTGAGGGAGTATTTCGGGGGCATCCTGGGGCCGATGGAGGCCTGGCTGGTGCTGCGCGGGCTGCGTTCCCTGGACGCCCGGCTCAAGGCGCACCAGCAAACGGCGATGCGCGTCGCAAGCTTCCTGGAAGGGCATTCCCTGGTCCGCAAGGTCTATTATACCGGGCTCCCCTCCCATCCGCAGGCGGAAACCATCAGCCGGCAGATGCGAGGTCACACGGGGCTGATGAGTTTCGAGCTGGATCGCCCCAAGGAGGACGCCGCCCGGATGATCAACCAATTGAAGCTTTTCGGGAAAGGATGCTCCTGGGGCGGATTTGAGAGCCTGGCGCTGTGCCCGCTTTACCGTGCGAGCGACGAGGAAATGCGCTTCCTGGGGCTTCAAAACCGCGGCCTCATCCGCATCCATTGCGGCCTGGAGGGGGAGGACAACCTGATCGGCGACCTGCGCCAGGCGCTGGATTCGATTGAAGCCTGTGAACCGGCGCGTCCGCAGTGACAATCGTTGAAAATTGTTGAATATGGATTTTGAGCCCGCCATGGGCTGAGTTTTTTCGGGGTGTCAGGCACAATGGAGCAGATGACGTCCAATTTTGGCAGGCTTGGCACACAATGCCGAACCGTTCTTTTAGAGTGGCAAAGTCTGCCCGTCGAAAAACCGGACAGGCGCCACAATATGTGACGAAATATGAAACAAAAGTCTCCGTCTCTTGCTATTATATTTCAAACCTATTACAATCATCCTCGAGTATGGGAATCGAGGTATGGGGATGAAACGCATTCTGGCGCTCTGTCTGGCCTTGTTGCTTCTTCTGCCCGCGGCGCTGGCCGAGCAGCCCGATGGGGCGCCCGGCGGAGAGGAAGTGGTCATCGTAACATCGGAAGGCCGGGAGCTCCGGTACGGTGACAAGGGGGAGGACGTCCGCCTGCTGCAGACGCGGCTGAAGGACTTGTATTACTACAAAGGCCCCGTCAGCGGGAATTACCTGGAGGTGACCCGGAAAGCCGTCCGCGCGGTGCAGGAAGCCTACGGGCTGGAGGCGACCGGCGTCGCCGACCTGAAGCTGCAGGAGCTGGTCTATGGGGACGCGCACCGCCCCCTGCAAAAAGGCGCCAGCGGCAAGGACGTCAGCCGGCTGCAGACCCGCTTGAGCGAGCTGGGTTATTACTGGGGGAAGATTTCCGGCGACTACCTGGACGGCACCACTGCCGCGGTGGGCAAGTTCCAGCAGGACAACGGCCTGCAAAAGACCGGCAAGGCGGATGTCGCCACCCTGACCAAGCTTTATTCCGACGACATCGTGTCGCCGTCGCCCGACCCGCTCATCTCGCCCAAGCCGCTGCCCACCCCGCCGCCGGACGCCGCCTTCAAGGGCGTTGTTTCCTACGGCGCCAAGAACGACCAGGTGAAGCTGGTGCAGGAGCGTCTGGCCGCGCTGGGTTTTTTCGACCGCAAGGTGACGGGCGGGTTTTATGAGCATACCAGCAAGGCCGTCAAGGATTTCCAGAAGCTGAACGGCCTGGTGCCCGACGGCGTGATCGGGGAGCAGACCTGGCAGGCGCTCTTCGGCCTGGATGTGGTCCGCGCGGGCGGCGTGCCCAAGCCCAGCCCCGCGCCGACGCCCATCCCTTACTTTATCGAGGTGGACGTCAACAACCAGCTCATCAAGGTATACGGGCTGGACGAAAAGGGAGAGCACACCAGGCTGGAGAAGGTCTTCACCGCCTCCACCGGGACTGCCAATTATCCCAGCGAGGTGGGCACCTACACCCTGACGGGCCGCAAGGCGCGCTGGGCGGAATTCCCCAACTGGGGCGGCGGCAAGGCGCGCTGGTGGGTGCGCATCAACGCGGACATCGCCTTCCATTCCATCCTGTACCGCACCAACAACCTCAACGACGTCAACATGTCCTCCGTGAAACGGCTGGGCTCCAGGGCGTCCCACGGCTGCATCCGCCTGACGGTGGCCGACGCCAAGTGGATATACGACAACGTCGGGGCGGGCACCCAGGTGCGCATCCACGAGGACGCGCCGCTGGACCCGGAGCTGAAGGCCGCGAACAAGCCCGGCAGCTTCAATACCCGCACCTATGTTCACGACGCCACGCCGGCGCCCACCCAGGAGCCAGCATACGACGGCTCCCGCCCGCCCGCGGGTGAAACACGGACGCTCAAAGCCGGCGCGCAGGGTGAAGGCGTGTACTGGCTGCAGCGCAAGCTCAAGGAGTTGGGTTATTATACAGGCACGGTCACAGGGACCTTCCTGGACGGGACCAAGGAGGCGGTCCGTGCGTTTCAGCGCGACCACAAGCTCAAGGTCAACGGCACCGCTGATGTGAAAACCCTCGAGTACCTGTACCAGCTTGTCGCCCAGACCACCACGCCCGCGCCGACCCCGATGCCCACGGACCCGCCTGTGGCCGGAGACCCGGCGCAGGAGCCCGCGCCGCCGACAGAGGTTTATACCGTCGACGGAAGCGGGAACTGAAGGGGACAACGCGAAAGACCGCCGGGTTTCCGGCGGTTTTTTCCGCTTGCGAAAGGGAATGCACCGCCACTTTTTTCCCTTGCGAAGCGCCGTGTACCGGACTATAATGCACGGCGGTATCCCCCGCGCGGTCAGGACGCGGGAGCGATTACGTACAAAATGAGGTAACAGATGACGGAATCCTTGCTGGAGCTGCTGCAGCGCGCCTGCCCGAACACCCTGCCCATGCACATGCCGGGGCATAAGCGCAACACCATGCTCGCGCCTTACCTGAAGACCCTGGCCGCGGAGCTGGACATCACCGAGATCAAGGGGTTCGACCACCTGCACGCGCCCGGCGGCGTCCTGCAGGAAGCGATGGAAGACGCCGCGGTCGTATTCGGGGCAAACCGCACCTTTTTCCTCGTCAACGGCAGCACGGTGGGAATCCTGGCGGCCATCCGCGCGGTGACCGCGCCGGGGGACAGCGTGCTGCTGGCGCGCAACTGCCACCGC
Organism: Clostridiales bacterium; assembly: GCA_012514225.1. Taxonomy (GTDB): domain Bacteria; phylum Bacillota; class Clostridia; order Christensenellales; family Aristaeellaceae; genus UBA6115. Next base: position 5,349 of record JAAZAQ010000138.1, read on the forward strand.
TCCGTCTATCACGCGCTGGCGCTCAACAGCCTGAAACCCTATTTCATTTACCCGCAGACCAATCTGCGCTACCAGATCGCGGCTTCCCTGTCCGTCAAAAAAATCGAAAGCGCCATCGCGCAGCACCAGGACGCCCGGGTGCTCATCGTCACCTGTCCGACCTACGAGGGTGTGATGAGTGACCTGACGGCAATCATCGCCCTGGCACACCGGCACGGCCTGACGGTCATCGTGGACGAGGCGCACGGCGCGCACCTCGGTTTTTCGCCTTATTTCCCCACCGGCGCCGTCGCCGCGGGGGCTGATATCGTCATCCAGAGCCTTCACAAAACCATGCCCTCCCTGACCCAGACCGCGCTGGCGCACGTGCGCTCTCCCGCGCTGGCCAGCGAAATGCAGCGCCAGCTTTCCGTGTTTGAGACCACCAGCCCCTCCTTCCTCCTATTGGCCAGCATCGACGGATGCGTCCGCCTCATCCGCCAGCGCGGCGAGGAGCTGTTCGCCCAATGGGCGGCGGCCTTGTCCGCCTTTGACCAAAAAGCCTCCCGGCTCAAACATCTGCGCGTTCTGGGCTACGGCAAGGAGCGCGGCAGGAACCTGGAAAACGTCTTCGGCCTGGAGCCCAGCAAGATTTTCATCTCGACACTCAACACCAACGTCAACGGCTACGAGCTGGCGGAGCTGCTGCGCAACCGCTTTTCCACAGAGCCGGAGATGATTACGCCCCAGGGCGTGCTGGCCATGACCGGCATGGGGGATACCGTGTTCACCATGGAGCGCCTGGGCGACAGCCTGCTGGCCATTGACAGGGAGCTCACGCCCGCCAAATCCGTCAAGGTGCCGCTGATGGCGCCGGAGATGCGCATCACCGTCCCCATCGCCACCGCGGAGCGCGCGCCTTTTATCTTATTGCCCATCGAGGATACGGAAGGCTATGTCCTGGCGGAGAACATCACCGTGTATCCGCCCGGCATTCCCGTCATCGTGCCGGGGGAGGTCATGAACCAGCAGGCCATCCGGTATCTCCTCGCGGCAAGGGAGGCGGGCAACACCATCCTGCGCTCCCGCTCCGACGTGGACGGCCAGGTTGCCGTGCTGAGGGACTCTTAAGCCCGTTTAACCGCTTGTCAGATTATGAACAAGGTGTAACACCGTCCGGCCTTGGCTTGCGGCGGTTGGAAGGGTATGCCATAATGGCCGCAGGCGTTAAGCTTGAAAGGAATTTTTGCATGAAAACCAGATTGTTGGCCCTGGCGCTTG
>JAAZAQ010000139.1 GCA_012514225.1 Clostridiales bacterium
CGACGGTTTCCTGGTTGTCCATGTTTCTACCCTTTCTTTTTTGACAGAAGTCATATTCATCGTACATATACCCGTTTGCCGGGAAGTTGTCCACGAACAAATTTGTCCGCGGCGGCGACGCCGTGCCCGGGCTGTGGAACAGGGGCTGGTGGGTTCGATAGCGGAAGGACGTTTGGGGTGGGAATGCCGGAATGGGGAAACGAACCGGCATTCATCCATACAAAAACCGGGGGGCATGATATGCACTCCGGTTTTTGCGAAACGGACCGTGGGGCCGGCTACGGTGCGGCCGGGCCTTCCCCGTAGCGCTCGAAGAATGTGACGTCCTCCACCGGCGCGCCGGGGCGCTTGACGCCGGGGACCTTCGCGTAGCCCAGCGGCAGCAGGGCGACGGCCTCCAGTTCGGGCGGCAGGCCCAGCGCCTCGCCCATCTGGTGCTCCCGGAAGCCGGAGACGAAGCAGGAGGACAGCCCCAGGGAGCAGGCGGCCAGCAGCATGTTCTGCACTGCGCAGGCACAGTCCAGGTAGACGAGGCTGTCAATCCCGTGGCGCCCGTAGCGGCCCGCGGCGACGGAGAGGTCCGCCGCGACGGCAATGAGCACGGGGGCTTCCGCCAGCCACTCCTGGGGCGGGTTGGACTCGTTGTTGCGCGAATAGGTCGCGTCAATCACCCTGCGCTTCTGCTCCGGGTCCCGGATGACGATGAAGCGCCATTCCTTGAGGTTGCCGCCGGAGGGCGCCCCGTGCCCGCAGGCGAGGATTCTCTGGACCTGCTCCTCCGTGACGGGGGTGTCCAGGTAGGCGCGCACGCTGCGGCGGCCGGCCGCCAGCTCGAAGAAGTCCATCATTCCCTCCGCCCGTACAGTTGGGTGAAGTCCACCGGTTTTTGGGGGTCCGCCATCTTGGGCGGCAGCGGGAAGGCGGCCTTGGAAGGCGCCAGGCCGCAGGCCACCATCGCCTCGGTGATTTTGAGCGTCGAGGAGGCGGGGTTGACCACCGGCAGCCCGGTCGCCTGCTCCAGCTCCCCCGAGAAGTCCAGGAAGGCCAGGGTCATGCACCCGATGACCAGGGTGTCCGCGCCCATTTCGGCGACGGCGCGCCGGGAGGCTTCCAGCATGCGCTTCAGCGTGGCGTCCCGGTCGTCCATCATGGACAGGACCGGAAGCCCCATGGACACGGAGCCGGCCAGCTTGTCCCGCACTCCGGCGCGGATGGCCAGCAGCTGGTTGGACTGGGTCATCTCCCCCTCCGGGGTGAGCACCGCGAAGCGGTTGCCCAGCATGGCGGCGGCCAGGAAACTGGTCGCCCCGGGGCCGAACACCGCCATGTTGCGCGTTAGCTCGCGGATGGCTTCCAGCCCCGGGTCGCCGGCGCAGCCGACGATGGCGGCGTCGTAGCCTTCCCGCTCCTTCCGCACCGCCAGGCGCGCGGTCGCGGGCACAGCCAGGTATTCCTCGTACTGGGACTCGATGGAGAAGGGGCCCTCGTCCACCGCGGCCACGTCGACCTGCGTCCCGGGCGCGGCCCAGGCCCTCAGCATCCCTTCCCTGCGGCGGCATTCCTCGTCCGGCATCAGGCCGGGCACCAGGTAGACGATTTTCATGCGGCGCTCCTTGCCTCGTTCCCCGATGCAGGGCGCATCGGAGGAACGGTTTTATCTATTAAGAAGAAAACCGGGGTCCGGGGATGAAACCCCCGGGCGGGGGTTCGGGGGACGCCGTCCTGTCCTCCCCGCCGTCCCTCCCTATTCCTTCCCCCGCCGCAGGACCCGGCCGGAGAAGGCGTCCTTCACCTCGCCGCCTTCCAGGACGGGCTGGCCGTTGACGAGGACGCAGTCCACGCCGCGGGCCATGTTGAGGGGGTTGAGCGGGGTGACCTCGTCCTCGCCGTCAAAAGCGTAGTTGGGCAGGTCGACGATGGCGATGTCGGCGAAATACCCGGGGGCCAGGCGCCCGCGCGCGGCGATGCTGAAATGGTCGGCCACCATGGAGGTGTTGCGCCGGATGACCTCTTCAAGGGGCATGCCCTTGCTGAGGTTGCCCTGGATGAAGATGGGCAGCGCGCCGCGGCGGAGCAGCTCGTACCAGTCGAAGGGGTACTCCGGGTCGCCCAGGATTTCGTCGCCCCCGGCGCAGACGTAGGGGTTGGCCACGATGTCCGGCCCGTGGGTCTCCATGGAGAAGTCGCGCCGGTGCGCGCCGCCGCACCAGAGGATGAAGTCGCGGTCGGAGGCCAGCAGGTCCAGCAGGTATTCCTTGGGGTCCTGCCCGGCTTTTTCGGCCAGCTCGGCCACGGATTTGCCGTCCATCTCGGGGTCCCCGGTTTTCCAGAGGGTGTTGAGGGACTGGTCGCGGTTGACGAAGTAGGGATCCTTGCGCAGCAGCGCGCGGCCCTCCGGCGTGCGGATGGCCTTCTTGACGCCCTCCAGGCCCTGGTCGAACAATTCGTCGCTGGTGGACATCATGAACAGCAGGGCGCGGTCCTTGCTCTGGCAGTGGGCGGTGGAGGCGGGAATGGTGTCCACCAGCGCCTTCCCGCCCGCGTCGGCGTATTTCCGGACGGCGGCGAAGGCTTCCGGGCAGCTGGGCTTCAGGTGGCTGACCTGGAGCCTGACGCCGGTCCTGCGGCCGACCTCCAGGAACTCCTCCGTCGCCTCCAGCACCCCCAGGCGGTGGCGCAGGTGGGCGGCGGCGACGCCGCCGGCCTTCTGTACGGGGGCCGCGAACTGGGCCAGCTCCTCCGTGGTCGCGTAGCGCCCGGGCACGTAGTCCAGCCCGTAGGAGATGCCGAAGGCGCCCTGGGAGAGGGCCTGCTCCAGCACCCGGGTCATCTCCGCGGCCTCCTCCTTTGTGGGCGGCCGCTCGTGCGCGCCCTTCATGGCCGTCCAGCGCAGGGTGCCGTGGCCCATGAGCACGCAGAGGTTGATGTTGACGCCCTTGCCCTCCACCGCCTTCGCGTAGCCGTCGAAGTCCTCCCACTCGGGGAAGGATTCCCGGTAGGCCTCCCGCTGGCGCTCGCTCATCAGGCCGTTGCCGTAATAGTATTCCACCACGTTCTTCCGGGGGCCCGGGGCGATGGAGTGGCCGCAGTTGCCGTTGACGGTGGTGGTGACCCCCTGGCGCAGGAACATCTCGTATTTCCCGTCCGCGAAGCAAATCCATTCCTCGTGCAGGTGGGGGTCGATGAGGCCGGGGATGACGGTTTTGCCCGTCGCGTCCACCACCTTCGCGCCCGGCGCCTTCAGGTCCCTGCCCACCCGCAGGATGCGGTCGCCGGACACCAGCACGTCGCCCGCAAAGGGGGCCGCGCCGGTCCCGTCCACGATGAGGCCGTTCTTGATGAGGATATCCATGCGTTCTCCTTTACTCGTCCCGTCCGTTTTTGAGCAGTTTGCCGGCGAAGGGCTTGCGCAGCGTGCCCGCGTCCAGGGCGGGGACGCCGTTGACCAGCACCGTGTGCACGCCGGAGGCCATGGTGTTGGGGTCGCGGTAGTCAATCTCCTCCGGCTTGGGGAAGCGGTACTTGTCCAGGTCGATGACGGCGACGTCCGCCCAGTAGCCGGGCTTGAGCAGGCCGCGGTTTTTGATGTTCAGGTGCTCCGCCAGCATCCCGGTGTTGCGGCGGACGATTTCATGAAGCGGCACGCCGGCCTTCAGGTACATCTGCCAGAAGATGGGCATGGCGCCGCGGCGCTGCAGCTCGTACCAGTCCAGCGGGTCCTCCGGGTCGCCCATCAGCTCGTCTGAGCCGACGCACACGTAGGGGTTGTCCATGGTGCTCTTCGCGTGCGGCAGGGCGGGAAAGTCCGGCCGGGAGGGGCCGCCGGCGTAGAAGGTATACATTTTGTCGTCCGCCAGCAGGTCCACCAAGGTGTCGTCCGGGTGCTGGCCGCGCTCCCTGGCGATGTCGGCGATGGAGCGGTTTTCCAGCGACGGGTCCTCGGAGTTGACAATCAGGGTCAGGTTGCGGTCCGCGGGGAAGAAATAGGCGTCCTTCAGCGCGGTCGCGCGGCCCTCCGGCGTCTTGAGGGCGGCCTTGACCTGCGGGGGGGTCATGCCGAAGAAGGTGTCCGACACCGCGGCGATGAACTGCAGCCGGCGGTCCTTGCGGGTCAGGTGCCCGGTGGAGGCGGGGATGGTGTCCACCCGCGCGCGCACGCCTTCGTCCACGGCCTGCCGGACGGCGTCGAAGCACTCCGGGCAGGTGGGCTTGAGGTGGGAAACCTGGATGCGCGCGCCGGTGCGGCGGCCGACCTCCAGGAATTCCCGGGTGCACTCCGGCATGCCGATGTGGTGGCGCAGGTGGGCGGCGGCCACGCCGTCGTACTCCTTGATGACGTCGACCACGTCGCACAGCTCGTCCGTGTCCGCGTAGCGGCTGGGCACGTAGGACAGCCCGAAGGACACGCCCCAGGCGCCCTGCTCCATGTTCTTGCGGAGGATGGCGTCGATTCGGGCCTTTTCCTCCGGGGTGGGCCTGCGGTCCTTCGCCCCGCCCATGACCAGCCAGCGGATGGTGCCGTGGCCCTGCAGGACGGCCATGTTGATGTTGCAGCCCTGCTGTTCCCAGAAGTCGGCGTAGCCGGCGAAATCCTCGAAATAGGGGAAGACCTTCTTGTACTTCACCCGCTGCGCGTCGCTGAACAGGCCGTTCTCCCAGTAATAGTCCACCGCCTGCGGCAGCGGCGCGTTGAAGAGCGAGTGGCCGCAGTTGCCGTTGAGGGTGGTGGTGACCCCCTGGCGCAGGAAAAGCTCCATCCCGCCGTCGAGCAGGCAGACGTATTCCTCGTGCACGTGGGGGTCGATGAGCCCGGGAATGACCACCTTGCCCGCGGCGTCGACGACCTTGCCCGCCATCACGCCCAGCTCCGGCCCCACGGCCTCGATTTTGCCCCCGGTGACGGCGACGTCGCCCACAAACCCCCGCCGGCCGGAGCCGTCGACGACCCGGCCGCCCTTGATGAGAATGTCTGCCATGGTCCTGCCCTCCCAACGGTATTCATCGGATAAAAAAACGGGGCCGGGGGACGGAGCGTCCCCCCGCGGGGCCCGGGGGCGCCGCCCCCGCGCGCGTCCCTACCGCCAGACCTGCCTCAGCACGCGCAGGGCGTTTTCCCCGATGACCTTTTTGATGTCGGCATCGGAGTAGCCCTTTTTGACCAGCCAGCGCAGCACGTTGTGGGAGGCCTCCGTCGGGTTCTCCAGCCCCTTCACGTAGGGGACCTCCTCGTATTCCGCCTGGCGGTTGCGCGTGTCGCCGGTGGCCAGGGACTTGGCGAAGAGATGGTGCAGCCCGACATGGTCGCCGTAGAGCCCGTCGGTGCCGAAGGAGACGTGGTCGATGCCCACGAGGTTGGCGATGTACTCGAAGTGCTCCATGAAGGAATCCAGGTCGTGGGTGTTGCGGGTCCGGGTCATGGTAGTGTGGGGGGCGGCCTCCACGCCCAGCACCCCGCCCTTGTCCGCCACGGCGCGCAGCAGCCCGTCCGGGCACAGGCGCTTGCTGTCCCAGAGCGCGCGGGCGCCGATGTGGCTGACAATCAGGGGCTTTTCGGAATATTCCGCGGCGTCCGTCGCCGTTTTGGGGCCGCAGTGGGAGGCGTCGATGAGCATGCCCACCTTGTTCATCCGGCGCACGGCTTCCTTGCCGAACCTGGTCAGCCCGCCGTCGTTGTCCTCCTTCAGGCCGCTGCCCAGGGCGTTGGATTCCGAGTAGGTGACGCCCATCATGCGCACGCCCAGGCCGTAGAGCACGTCGATGCGGTCCAGCTCGTTCTCGATCGGCGCGGCGCCTTCCAGCACCGGCACCCAGGCGATGCGGCCTTCCCGGTGGGCGCGCAGGATATCCTCCACGCCCTTGCCCTGGATGAGGAAGTCCTGGTGGTGCAGGTCGCACAGGCGGTGCCCCAGGTCGACGACGACGTCCTCGAACTTCCACCCGCCGTTGGACACGATGTGGCAGGTGCCGTCCATGAGGTTGTCGAACACGCAGTCCAGCAGGCTTTTGGAGAGCGCCTCGTAGTCGCAGCTTTCCCGGCCCAGGCGGTCCATCTCCGGCATCTGCGAGATGTCCGCGGGCGTGAGGGTGGGATGCTCGTGCAGGGCGATGAAGACGCTCTCCCGGGCCAGGCGCGCCGCGCGCTCCTCCTGCGCCGCCGACAGCGGCAGCAGGTAGAAGCCGGCCCAGTCCCAGCGCGTGAGGGGGAAGGCCTTGTAATCCTCCCCCGGCGTCAGGTAGTCGTACGCCTTGTAGCCGCGGTACGCAGTCTTGATGCCCATACGCTTCCTTTTCAAACGGGTCCGCCGGGGCCGGCCGGCGCGGCCGGCCCCGGATGGGAGGGGGGTTACTTCACGATTTTACGCACCTGCACCAGGTTCTTGGCGTCGCACAGGCCGTAGAGCCCCGGGGTCGCGCCCCAGCCCTCGAAGTTCTGCTTGGAGTAGCCGTAGGCGTTGACGCGGACGAAGACGTTGACCGTGGGCAGTTCCTTGACGAACAGCTTCTGGAATTCCATCATCATCTCGCGGCGCTTCTCGAAGCTGGGCTCGAGCTTGACGTCCATCAAGATTTTGTCGATGGCGTCGTTCTTGTACTCCATGAAGTTGAGGGTGGCGCTGGAGTAGTAGATGGCGTCCAGGCCGGTGTCCACGTCGTCGATGACACCCCACTCGATGTAGTTGATTTCGTAGGTCTTGCCCTTGGTCACGATTTCAGTGTAGGTGGCGGGCTCCACGATGGACAGGTTGATGGCGATGCCCGCCTCGGCGCAGTTGGCCTTGAAGATGTTGGCGATGGCGTCGATGTTGTTGGTGTTGTTGCGGCAGGTGAGGGTGAAGGCCA
>JAAZAQ010000140.1 GCA_012514225.1 Clostridiales bacterium
ACGACGTCGACCTGGCGCCCGGCGTGATGCGCATCCGCGCCAAGGGCGGCGCCGGCACGCACAACGGCTGGCGCAGCATCCTGGAGATGACCGGCAGCGACGCCTTCCCCCGCGCCCGCATCGGCGTAGGCGCCCCGCCCGAGGGCTGGGACCTGAAGGACTGGGTGCTCTCCCGCTGGGACAGGGGGCCGGAGGCGGACGCCGTCCGCGCGGCGGTCTCACTGGCCGCGAAGGCCGGCCGCAGCTTCCTGGAAAGCGGCATCCAGCTGACGATGAACCAATACAACGTCCTCAGCCGTCCCAAGAAGGAAGAGCCTGATGCGGAGCGCCGGGATGAGGGCTGACGTCCTAGGCAGGATTGCCGCGCACCCCTCCTCCCTGGCGGCGAAATCGCATATCGGGTCCGGCAAGCGCGTCGCGCTCTACGACATGACCCCGGGCCTGCGGTTGCTGTATGCACTTTCGCTGTCGCGGGAGCGGCAGGTATTGTACCTGCTGCCCAGCGAGCGGTCCGCCCGCCAGGCGGCGGAGGACGCCAAGCAGGCGGGCGCGGAGGGCGTCTCCTTCCTGCCGCAGAAGGAATTGCGCTTCCTGCGCGCCGTCTCCAGCCGGGAGGACGACTGGCAGCGCGTCAAGGCCCTCTGGCAGGCGCTTTCGGGGGAAGCCCGGACGCTGGTCTGTTCCGTGGAAGCGCTGCAGGCCTATCTGCCCCCGCCGGAGTGGATGCGCGCGTCCTCCCGGGTTTTCCACCGGGGAGACGTCCTGCAGCCGCAGGACGCCGCCCTTTTTTTGACCGCCGCCGGGTACGAGCGGGTGGAGCTGGTGGAAGGCCGGGGGCAGTTTGCGCTGCGCGGCGACATCCTGGACGTTTTTCCCCCGCAGGCGGACCTGCCCGCCCGCGTGGAGTTCTTCGACGTGGAAGTCGACTCCATCCGCTCCTTCGACCCGCTGACGCAGCGCAGCGTCGGGCAACTGGAAACCCTTTCCGTCATCCCGGCGCTGGAGCACCTGCTGCCGGAGGGCGCCCGCGGCGCGGCCGCGGAGCGGGTGATGGCGGCGGTTTCATCCCCGCCGCTGGAGGCAAAGGACGGCCGGGGTGTACGGGGCACGGCGGTGCAGGCGGAGGAAGCGCCGGCGCCGGACGTGGAGCTGCTGCGCGCGGACGGCCGGTTCGACGAGATGCACATGTGGGCTCACCTGCTCTATCCTGAGGGCTCCTCCCTGCTTTCCTACCTGCCCGGCGCCGCCGTGGTGCTGGACACGCCGGACCGCGCGGCACAGCGGCTGAAGGAGAACGGGGAAGGATACGCCGGGATGCTCGCCCAGGCGCTGGAAAGCGGCCTCGCCTTCCCGGCGCAGGCGGGGCTGCTGCGCCAAGCGGAGGAAGCGCTGGCGCTGCTCGAGAGGCGCGGCGTGGCGCTGGCGCAGGAATTGCTTCGCGGCATGGCCGGGCTGGAGCCGGAAGCCGCCTTCTCCTTCCAGAGCCGGCGGCCGGACAGCTACCGGGGGCGGCTGCGCGAGCTGGCGGACGACCTGCGGGCCTGGCAGGAAGCCGGGACAGCCGTCTACCTGTTTTCAGGCGGGCAGGCGCGGGGCGAGCGGCTGACCGCCGCCCTGGCCGCGCAGGGGCTGAGCGTCCCGGCGGAGGCACCGGACGGCGCGCCGGGGAAGGCCGGCCCCCTCCTTTTAAGGGACGGCCTGGCCGAAGGCCTGCTGCTGCCCGGCGCGGGCCTCGTTCTGCTCTCCCCCCAGGACCTGTTCGGCTCCGCCCGCCAGAAGGCCCGGAAAGCCCAGACGGCGGGCCAGCGCATCGAGGCCTTCACCGACCTGTCCGAGGGAGACTACGTGGTGCACGAGCACCACGGCATCGGCGTCTACCAGGGCACCGTGCGCCTCCAGTCCGAGGGGGTCTGGCGGGATTACCTGTTCATCCGCTACCAGGGCAGCGACAAGCTGTACGTGCCGGCGGACCAGTTCGACCGCGTGCAGAAGTACATCGGCAGCCCGGACGCGCCGCCCGCCCTCAACGACCTGAGCAGCAACGCCTGGTCCAGGCAGAAGTCCAGGGTCAAGGCGGGGCTCAAGCAGCTGGCCTTCGACCTGGTCAAGCTGTACGCGGGGCGGCAGGCCAACCCCGGCTTCGCCTTCGAGAGCGCCGAGCCCTTCGAGGGACAGTTCGCCGACCAGTTCGAGTACGAGCTGACGCCCGACCAGGAGCAGGCGGTCGGCGAGGTGCTCTCCGACATGGCCAAGCCCCGCAACATGGACCGCCTGCTGTGCGGGGACGTGGGCTACGGCAAGACGGAGGTCGCCATGCGGGCGGCCTTCCGCGCGGTGATGAACGGCAAGCAGGTGGCCCTCCTGGCCCCCACCACCATCCTGGTGCAGCAGCACGTGCGCACGCTGCAGAAGCGCTTCGAGGGCTTCCCTGTCATGATCGAGTACGTCAGTCGGTTCCGCACCCCGCGGGAGAATAGGCTGACCCTGCAAAAGGCGAAGGAAGGGCGCGTGGATATCCTCATCGGCACCCACCGGCTGCTGTCCCGGGACGTGGCGTTCCATAACCTGGGCCTGCTGGTCATCGACGAGGAGCAGCGCTTCGGCGTGCGGCACAAGGAGCTCATCAAGAACTACAAGTCCACCGTCGACGTGCTAACACTCAGCGCCACCCCCATCCCCCGCACGCTGCACATGAGCATGGTCGGGGTCAGGGACATGAGCCTGCTGGAAACCCCGCCGGAGGAGCGTTTCCCGGTCGCCACCTACGTGGCGGACTACCAGGAGGCCCTGGTGCGCGACGCCGTGATGCGCGAGCTGGCCCGGGAAGGCCAGGTCTTCTTCCTGTACAACCGGGTGGCGGACATCGAGCGCATGGCCTCCGCCCTGCGCCGGCTGGTGCCCGAGGCGCGCCTGGCCGTCGCCCACGGGCAGATGCCCGAGCAGGCGCTGGAAGACGTCATGCTGGACTTCTACGAGCGCAGGGTGGACCTGCTGCTGTGCAGCACCATCATCGAAAACGGGCTGGACATCCAGAACGCCAACACCCTCATCGTCTACGACGCGGACCGCTTCGGGCTGTCCCAGCTGTACCAACTGCGCGGCCGGGTGGGGCGCGCCAACCGCGCGGCTTACGCCTTCTTCACCGTACAGCCGGACCGGATGCTCAGCGAGTCCGCCGAGAAGCGCCTGTCCGCCATCCGGGAGTTCACCGCCTTCGGCGCGGGCTTCCGCATCGCGATGCGGGACCTCGAAATCCGCGGCGCGGGCAACATCTTCGGCCCCGAGCAGTCCGGTCAGGTCGCCACGGTGGGCTACGACATGTACGTGAAGATGATCGAGGAAGCCATCCGGGAAGCGCAGGGTGACTTCTCCAGCCTCCGGGACAGCGAGCTGGAGACCCGCGCGGACCTCAAGGTCAACGCCTACCTGCCGGAAACCTACGTGCGCGGCGAAGCCCAGCGCATCGAGGTGTACAAGCGCATCGCCATGCTGCGCACCCGGGAGGAGGAGGAAGAGCTGGTCGCGGACCTCATCGACCGATTCGGCGAACCGGAGGAGCCGGTGATGAACCTCATCTCCATCGCGCGCCTGCGCGCCCTGGCCAATTCCCTGGGCGCGGACCAGGCGAGGCAGGAGCGCGGCGCGGTGGTCCTGCGCTTCGACCCGCGCTACGCCGTCGATCCCGCCAGGCTGTACAAGGCGATGCTGACCGCCGACCGGCGCATCAGCCTGAGCGCCGGCAAAAAGACGTCGCTGGTCTTGAAACTGCCCGGGCTCGAGCCGCGGGACGCGCTGCGTGAGGCGGTCCGGCTGCTGCAGGCGCTCAAGGACGCGCTGGACCGGACGCCGGGGGAGCCGGAGGCGGCTACATCAGCTTCTTCTTCTTGAAATAAAACAGGATAAACCCCACGATCAGGACGCAGGTCACCAGCACCAGGGGGTAGCCGAAGCGCCATTCCAGCTCGGGCATGTGCTTGAAATTCATGCCGTACCAGCCGACGATGAGCGTCAGGGGCAGGAAGACCGTGGTGACCATGGTGAACATCTTCATGACGACGTTGAGGTTGTAGTTGAGCGTCGCGTCCAGCGTCTCCCGCAGGTGCATGAGGTTCTCGCTCTGCGCCCGGACGCCCTGGACGAGGCGCTCCGCCTTGGCCGTGAACACGCGGAAAAGGCCGGTCTCCCGCTCGCCCAGCAGGCCGTTCTCGTTTTCCTCCAGCTCCGAGCCGATGTCGACCAACTGCTCGTAATAGTTGCGGATGAGGGCCAGCTGGTGGCGGTACGCGTAAATCGTCCGGTTCAGCCGCTCGTCCGCGCGGTGATGGACCACCTGGTCCTCCAGGGCGAGCAGCTTCTCCTCGAACCGCTCCAGCATCCGGTTGCCGCCCCTGAGCTGGCGCTCCAGGAAGCGGATGAACACGCGGTGGACGCCGCCGCCCGGCTTTTCCTGGGCGAGGATGGACTCGACCAGCTTCAACTCGCTCCCGTCCCCGTCCTGGATTTCCACCAGGCACAGCAGCCCGGGCTTGAGGATGAACATGACGCGGTCCATCTCGCCTTCCACGTCGCCGACGTTGATGATGTTGATGAAGCCCAGGCTCATGCCGTCGTAGACGTCCAGGCTGTTGCGGAAGCTGCCGGGGCCGTTGGGCAATTCCTCCAGCGCGGAGGGGTCGATGCCCAGCCGCTCCCGGTGCTCGCGCAGCTTGTCCGGGGTCAGGTAGCAGAAATTGGCGCCGCCGGCCAGGAAATCCTCCTCGCCGACTTTCTGGGGCAGCCCTTCCCCCAGGCGGTAATACACCGATTGCGACATGCGCTCCCCTCCTCTTCGCCTGCAGTGTACCGCCTGCGGGCGAAAAATTGAAGACTCGTTGCCAAAAGGGACGGCCGTTTCTGCCGTCCCTTTATCGAACTGGTGGAAGCCGGCTTTTGTCAGCCCGCGGCCTTCTCCTGGTTTTTCTTTTCCCCGATGCCCAGGATGAAGTTGACGACGATGCCCAGCACCGCCGCGCCCGCGATGGCCGGGACGTTCAGGCCGAAGAAGTCGATGCTGCCGCCGAAGCCGTAGTTGACGCCCAGGCCGAAGGTCATGATGACGGCGATGACCGCGATGTTCCGCGCGCTGAACATGCTGACGCCCTTGTCAATCAGGATCGCGATGCCCTGCGCGGCGATGGCGCCGAAGAGGTAGATTTCAAGCCCGCCGATGACGGCCTGCGGAATCCCGTAAATGACCCGGATGAGCGGGGTGAAGCAGGAGACCACCATCGCGATGACGCCCGCCGCCATCATGACCGGGATGGAGAACACCCGGGTGATGGCCATGGTGGAGATGTTCTCGCCGTAGTTGGTGCCCGCCGGCCCGCCCACGACGCCGGAGACCATGTCGCACAGGCCGTCGCCGATGAGGTTGCGGTCCAGCAGGGAGGCGATGTCATAGTGCTTGCCCTTCTTCTTCGCCTCGTTGTTCACGTAGATGTCCAACTGGTAGATGTGCGCGGTGGACTCGGGGATGGTCGCGATGGCGATGGGCATGATGGCCGCGACCGCCGCCCAGGACACGCGGGGGAAGGTGAAGGCCGGGAGGGAGAAGATGCTGCCGTCCCCCAGTTTCCAGAGGGAAGCGTTCAGCGCGGCGTCCGGAATCTGGCGGAAGAGGTTCATGTCCGGACCGCCGACCGCATAGATGATTCCGGCGACGGCGCAGCCGAACAGCGCGCCCAGCAGCAGGGGCAGCTGCCCCAGCAGGCCCTTGAGGTAGCGGGAGAAAATCATGGTGGAGAACAGCGTGGACAGGGACACCACCCAGACCCAGCCGCTGGAGAACACCGACTTGACGGCCGGCGCCTGCATCGCGGCGGCGGCCGTCTCGCCCAGGGACGCGACCGCGCCGTTCACGGCCTGCGCGGCCGCCTCGGCGCCGACCCCGGCCAGCTGGGCCAGCTGCCCGATAAAGGCGCTCCCCGCGTTCGCGAGGGAGTTGACCGCCGCGGCGGGCGCGGCGTCCTGCATGGCGACGCCGGCCAGGGTCAGGCCGATAATCATCGCGACCGGGCCGGTCACCTGCGCCGGCAGGATTTTCTCCACCTTGTCCCGGCCGCCCCAGCGCACCAGCAGGCCGGCGATGATGGAAATCAGGCCCGAAAAGATGATGCCGAACTGCGCCACGCTGATGAACTCCGGCGGCAGGATGCCGGCGTTGGCCCCCATCGCGGCCTTGAAGGTCACCGCCCCGAGCTTCATGCTGGAGATGGCCGTCAGGTAGGCAAAGGAGGAGCCGTAGTACATCGGGATTTTCCGCCCCGTAATCAGGATGAAGCAGACGGTGGCCAGGCCGGAGGCGAAAATCGTGGTCGACACCTGGAACCCGGTGATGAGCGCGACGGCGACCGTGGCGGGGAACATCACGATGACCTGCTGCAGGGCGTAGAGCAGGAGTTTACCGGCGGGTGGCCTTTCGTCCGGTAGGTAGCTGTTGTTCATGACCCGTTCTGTCATCTGCTTCGCTCCTTCAAACGTATTTGTGCCCAGGCCTAAAAAAAACAGCCCCTGAGAGCTGTGGTCCGGAGTGGGGCTTCGTCATCTTCTTCCCTCCAGATGCGTCGTCCTGTGCACCTGGCGCAAGATATCACGGGAGCCGCGGCCTGTCAAGCGGTTTTATGAACTTTTTCTCCCGGCCGTTTTGTATTGTTCGTGTTTTCCCCGGCAAAGGCGTCAACGGCAAAGATTTTGTGAAACCGCTTGACAAAACCGGGAAGGCGGGTATATTTGAAACCGAGTTCCAAATTAGGAGGCACCATGGCACAGCGGAAGGAGTACAGGACGCGCCAGCGCGAGGCGGTGATGGCCTGTTTCCTGGCCGAGCCCGGGCGCGGGCTGACGGCGGACGAGGTGCGCGCAGAGCTGGCCAAAGTCGGGCAGGCCGTCGGGCGCACGACCGTCTACCGGACGCTGGCGCGGCTGCAGGAGCAGGGATGGCTGGCCGCTTTCAAGGACGCCTCGCCCGCCACGCCGGTGCGCTACCAGCACCGGGGCCTGTCCAGCCGCCACATCAGCGTGCGGTGCAGCGGCTGCGGCATGATCGCCGCGCTGGACTGCGAGGCGGTCACGGCCTTCGAGGAACACCTGAGCCTGGAGCACGGCTTTATCCTCAAGGAGGACGAATGCCTGCTGCCCGGGTTCTGCAACGGCTGCAGGCCCGGCCAAACGAACACGTTCAAGCCCTGAAAGGACAACATGAAAACCATCCTGACGCTCTTTCTGATTGCTTCCCTGGTTCTGTCACCCGCCCTGGCTGCCGGCGCGGCAGGCGAACCGGCCCTCCAGGTCGTCGCCACCAACTTCCCGGCCTTCGACTTCACCCGCGCCGTCGCGGGCGGGCGCGCGCAGGTCCGGATGCTCCTGCCCCCCGGCGCCGAGGCGCACAGCTTCGAGCCCACCCCCCGGGACCTCATCCAGGCGCAGCAGGCGGACCTTTTCGTATACAACGGCGGCGTGGGCGAGTACTGGGCGGGTGAGCTGCTGGCTTCCCTGGGCCCCGGGGCCCCGCCGTCCCTCCGGATGATGGACGCCGTGCAGGCGGTGGAGGAGGAACTGGCGGAGGGGATGGAGGACGCCCCCCACGCGCACGGGGAACACGGGGAAGAAGATGACGCGAACGGCGGGCACGGGGATGAAAGCGAAGCCCGCGACCTGGACGAGCATGTCTGGACGGCCCCCCAGAACGCCCTGCTCATCGCGCAGGCCATCGCCCGGGAGCTGATTCGCCTGGACCCCGCCGGCAGGGCCGAATACGAGGCCAACCTGGAACGGTACCGGGGCGAGCTATTGGAGCTGGACCAGGCGTTCCGGCAGCTGGTGGACGGCGCCGCCCGGCGGGTCATCGTGCTGGGCGACCGCTTCCCCATGCGCTATTTCACGATGGCCTACGGGCTTTCCTACTACGCGGCCTTCCCCGGCTGCAGCGCGCAGACCGAGCCCAGCGCGAAGACCATCGCTTTCCTGGTGGACAAAATTAAAAGCGACGCCGTGCCGGTCGTCTTCTACATCGAGGCCTCCAGCCAGCGCTCCGCCCGCACCATCGCCGGGGAGACCGGCGCCAAGCCCCTACTGCTGCATTCCGCGCACACCGTGACGCAGGCGGAGCTGGACGCCGGCGCCACCTACCTGTCCCTGATGCGCGGCAACCTTTTAACCTTGCGGGAGGCGCTGTACTGATGGCGCTGCTGTCCTGCCAGGACGCCGCCTTCGCCTACGACGGGCAGGTCGTGCTTTCGGACGTCAGCTTCGAGGTGAACGCCGGGGACTACCTGTGCATCGTGGGCGAGAACGGCTCCGGGAAAACCACCCTGATGAAGGGGCTGCTGCGCCTGGTCGCCCCGCTGAAGGGAAAAATCGTCCTGGGGGAAGGCCTGCGGCAGGACGAAATCGGCTACCTGCCCCAGCAAAGCCCCGCGCAGCGGGATTTCCCGGCCTCGGTGAAGGAAGTGGTCGAGTCCGGCATCCGCGGGAAGCGGCTGTTCCTGAGCCATCAGGACCGGGCGCGCGCGCGGGAGGCG
The DNA here is from genome assembly GCA_012514225.1 of Clostridiales bacterium. Lineage (GTDB taxonomy): Bacteria > Bacillota > Clostridia > Christensenellales > Aristaeellaceae > UBA6115. The sequence goes on from JAAZAQ010000140.1 coordinate 8,559, forward strand.
CTGGAGCTGCTGGAAGCCCGAGCGCTGTACAGCCGCAGCTTCATGGAGCTGTCCGGCGGCCAGAAGCAGCGGGTGCTGCTGGCGCGCGCCCTGTGCTCCGCCGGCAAGCTGCTGCTGATGGACGAGCCCACCGCTGGGCTGGACCCCATCGCCGCGCGGGAATTGTACCGGCTGATTGAGAAAATCAACCGGGAGAAGGGCATCGCCATCGTGATGATTTCCCACGACGTGCACACCGCCTCCCAGTTCGCCAGCCACATCCTCCACCTGCAGCAGACGCCGCTGTACTACGGGCGGACGGCGGATTACATGGACACCTTCCACGCCCAGTGCCTGATGGGGGGAACCTGCGATGTTTGACTGGGTGGGCGAGATGCTGTCCTATTCCTTCATCTCCCGCGCGCTGCTG
>JAAZAQ010000002.1 GCA_012514225.1 Clostridiales bacterium
CAGGTCGACCCCGCTTTTGGCGGCGCCCCCCTGGTTCGCCGTCGTCGCCAGGCCGCCGCCGGCCCCTGACAATAGAAACGCTGCAACCAGCAGCGCCGCCACGCGTTTGGGTAGACTCGTCCTCATGAAAAACTCTCCTTTTGTGGCCTTGGTCTTCCCGTTTTCAGGCTTTCAAGGCGCGGGAATTCACCGATCGCTGTGGGTGCCGATAAAAAATCAATATAATCAATTCATTTATGAGAGGTACACAATGAAAAAAATCCACTGCCTTTTAGAGCTTCCAATGATAAAAATTGAAAGCAAACAAGCGACAGATTGTTTGTTATCATATATTCCGCAACCGGTTTCGTCAAGCGCCGGCGGCGCCGAATCCTGCTTTTTTATATGATTCGCACCCCTTGTCGGACAAGATGAATCGGAATGGGGACAAGCAGACGCCGTGACGGATTCGCCGGCCCCTGCGCCGCCCTCTCCCGCCCTGTGCCTGCCGGCCCGGCAGGAAAGCCCGCGGGCATCCGGCGCCGCGGGCTTGTCGTTTAAATGGTTCAGGCCTTCCGCACGCTCAGCAGGGCCTTTTTCCCGTTGACGTCCCACTCCTGCGGGAAGGCGCCGGGGGCGGGTTCGGCGGCCTCCAGGGAGAGGGCGAGCACCACCTCGGCGATCATCCCGCGGTGGGCGGCAATCGCGGATTCCACCTCCGGCTCCGCCCGGTAGGTGACCCGGATGCGGTCGGTCACCTCGAACCCGGCATCCCGCCGCATGGTCTGCAGCTTGCTGACCACCTCGCGGGCGAAGCCCTCGCTCACCAGCTCCGGCGTCAGCGCGGTCAGAAGGCCCACGGTCACGCCGCGGTTTTCCTGGGATACCAGGTCCTCCCGCTGCGTAGCCTCCACCAGCACGTCGTCCTTTGCGAGGGTGATGGCCTCGCCGTCCAGGTCCAGCGTCAGGCCCTCCCCCCGGTCGAAGGCCGCGACCGCGGCCGCGCCGTCCGCCTGGGAGAGCAGCTGGCTGACCCGGCCCAGGCGCTTCCCGAAGCGGGGCCCGAGGGTCTTGAGCTGGGGCTTGAGCCGGTAGCCGGTGAAGGCGCCCGCGTCCTCGGTGAAGACGATTTCCTTGACGTTGAGCTCGTCCTTGGCCAGTTCGGCGTATTCCGGGCCGAAGGACGCTCCGCGGACCAGCAGGCGGGAGAGGGGCTGGCGCACCTTGAGCCCCGCCAGGCTGCGGCAGGCGCGGCCCAGCTGGACGACCTCCAGCAGCGCGGCCATCTGCCGCTCCATCCCCGCGTCCACCCGGCCTTCCTCAAAGGCGGGGAAGGGGCTCAAGTGCACGGACTCCGGCGCGTCCTTGTCCCAGGTGCGCACGGCGTTCTGGTAGATGGCCTCCGCCATGAAGGGCGTGAAGGGCGCGGTCAGCCGGGACAGGGTTTGAAGCACCGTGTACAGGGTGGCGAACGCCGCCTCCTTGTCCCCCGCCATGCCCTTGCCCCAGAAGCGGGCGCGCCCGCGGCGGATGTACCAGTTGGACAGGTCGTCCACCAGGCTGTCGATGGCGGCGGCGCTCTCGGGCACCCGGTAGGCGGAAAGGCCCTCGTCCACCGCGCGCACGGTAGAGTGCAGGCGGCTTAGAATCCACCGGTCCATCAGGGTGAGCTCCGCCTTTTCAAGCGGGTGCTCCCCCGGCACGAAGCCGTCGATGTCCGCGTAGAGGATATAAAAGGCGTAGGCGTTCCACAGCGTGCACATGAAGCGGCGCTGGGCCTCGCCGACCGCCTCCCCGTAAAAGCGGCTGGGCAGCCAGGGCGCGCCGGCGGTGTAGAAATACCAGCGCACGGCGTCGGAGCCGTATTGCCCGATGACCTCGAAGGGGTCCAGGACGTTGCCCAGGTGCTTGGACATCTTGCGGCCGTCCTTGTCCTGCACATGGCCCAGCACCAGGCAGTTGCGGTAGGGCGACTGGCCGAACACCAGGGTGCCGATAGCCAGGAGGGAGTAGAACCACCCCCGCGTCTGGTCGACAGCCTCGGAGATAAAGTCCGCCGGGAAGCGGTCCAGGAACTCCTGCTTGTTTTCAAAGGGGTAATGCCACTGCGCGAAGGGCATGGAGCCGGAATCGTACCAGCAGTCGATGACCTCGGGCGTCCGCTTCATGTCCTTCCCGCACTCGGGGCAGGTCAGCACGACCTGGTCGATGTAAGGCCGGTGCAGCTCCTTCAGGCCATCCAGGGGGGCGGCGCTCATCCGCTCCAGCTCCTGCCGGCTGCCCGCCACGTGCATGTGGCCCTCCGGGCACAGCCAGACCGGCAGCGGCGTGCCCCAGTAGCGCTCGCGGGACAGCGCCCAGTCCAGCACGTTCTCCACGAAGTTGCCCATCCGGCCGTCCCGGACGTTTTCCGGGTGCCAGGCGATGCTCCGGTTGTTCTCGACCAGGCTGTCCTTGACCGCGGTCATGCGGATGAACCAGGTGGCGCGCGCGTAGTACATCAGCGGCGTGTCGCAGCGCCAGCAGTGCGGGTAGTTGTGCGCGTACAGCGCCTTTTTCTGCAGCTGGCCCCGCTCCTTCAGCTCCTTGAGGATACGGGCGTCCGCGTCCTTGATAAAGGCGCCCGCCCAGGGCGTGCCGGGGACGAACTTCCCCTGCGGGTCGACCAGCTGCACGAAGGGCAGCCCGCGCTCCCTGCCGATGCGGGCGTCGTCCTCGCCGAAAGCCGGCGCGATATGGACGATGCCGGTGCCGTCCTCCAGGGACACGTAGCCGTCCCCGACGACGTAAAACGCCTTCTCCTTCGTGTCCGCCAGGCGCCAGAGCGGCTCGTAGGCCATGCCCAGCAGCTTCCGGCCGGGGAAGGTTTCCAGCACCTCGATATGCTCGCGCTCCTCCGCGGAAAAGACGGCGGGCACCAGCGCGCGGGCCAGGATGAAGGTGTCCCCGCCCAGGCGAAAGCGGCCGTATTCCTCCTTCTCGTTGACGCACAGGGCGACGTTGGAGGGCAGGGTCCAGGGCGTGGTGGTCCAGGCCAGCAGCCAGGTCCGCTCCTCCCCCAGGACGGGGAAACGGACGTAGGCGGAATAGTCCTCCACCTCCTTGTAGCCCTGGGCGACCTCGTGGCTGGAGAGCGCCGTGCCGCAGCGGGGGCAGTAGGGGACGACCTTGTGCCCGCGGTAGAGCAGGCCCTTGTCCGCGATTTGCCTGAGGCTCCACCAGACCGACTCGATGTACTCGTCGTAATAGGTGACGTAGGCCTTGTCCATGTCCACCCAGAAGGCGACGCGCTCGGACATGTCCTGCCATTCCTTCAGGTATTTCCAGACGGACTTCTTGCATTCCTGGATGAAGGGCTCGATGCCGTAGGCCTCGATCTGGTCCTTGCCGTCGATGCCCAGCTTTTTCTCGACCTCCAGCTCCACCGGCAGCCCGTGGGTGTCCCATCCGCCGATGCGGAAGACTTCCTTCCCCTTCATCGCCTGGTAGCGCGGGAAGAGGTCCTTCATCGCCCGGGTGATGATGTGGCCGATATGCGGCTTGCCGTTGGCGGTGGGCGGCCCCTCGTAAAAGGTGAAGCGCTCCGCGCCCTGGTTCTGGCGCAGGCTCTTTCCCATGATGCCGTTTTCTTTCCAGAACGCGGCGATTTCCTTTTCGCGGGAAGCGAAATTCAGGTCGCTGGTGACTTTCTGATACATCCGGCCCTCCATAAAAAATGCCGTCCCCTGTTGGGACGGAATCTCCGCGGTACCACCCATTTTGGCGCAACGCGCCCGCTCCTGGCCCGGTAACGGCGGGCGGCCGTGGGGGATTGGCCCATGCTCCAGGGTGATTCGGCGGTGCTCCTCCGGCCGGGCTTCCACCCTCCCCGGCTCGCTTGCGGACTGCTGGCCCCGCCCGTCCCCTTCGTCGCAAGGCGATTATGCACGATGGCGGGGCGGATGTAAAGCCCCGTATGCGGGGAGGGCGGACGAGGCGGCAAAAGCCGCCGGGGGAACGCCTCGTTTACCGGCACAATCCGAACTGGTATAATGCCTGTGGCAATAAAGGAGGGCGGCATTGGAGCGACTGCGCGGCAAGGCGGCGGGCACGCTGTTCCGCAACGGGGAAAACGGCTACAGCGTGATTTCCCTGCAGACTGGGGAGGGGCCGGTCACCGTCACGGGCACTTTCCCCGAACTGTCCCAGGGCGAAACGCTGTCGGTGGAGGGCACCTGGACCCAACACCCCCAGTACGGCCGGCAGTTCCGCGCCGCCGCCTTCACCGTCGAGGCCCCGCAGACCCGCGGCGCCATCGAGGCCTACCTGGGCAGCGGGCTCATCAAGGGCGTCGGCCCCAGCACGGCGCGGCTCATCGTGCAGGCCTTCGGCGAGGACACGCTGGAAGTGCTGGCCACGGCGCCGGAGCGGCTGCGCGAGGTACCCAAAATCGGCAAGGTGCGCATGCGCCAGATCGCCCAGAGCTTCCTGGAGCAGCAGGCCAGCCGGAGCACCTACATCTTCCTCCAGCGCTACGGCGTCACCCCCGCGCTGTCCGCCAAAATCAACAAGCTGTACCGCGAACAGGCGGAGCGGCTCATCCGGGACAACCCCTACCGCCTCATCGACGACATCCAGGGCGTCGGCTTCGCGACCGCCGACCGCATCGCCCAGGCCATCGGCATCCCCGCGGACAGCGCCTTCCGGCTGCGCGCGGGGCTCAAGTTCGTGCTGCAGGACGCCGCAGGGGCCGGCGGGCACACCTGCCTGCCGGAGGAGGTCCTGTTGCTTCAGGCGGCGGAGCTGCTGGGCGCGGGAAAGGAGCCGGTGGAGCGCGAGGCGAGGGCGCTGATTCTCAACAAGGAGCTGTTCGCGGACCGGATGGACGGGGAGGACAGGCTCTCCCTGCCCCGCTTCCGCACGGCGGAGGCCGAGGTCGCCCGGCGATTGCTGTCCCTGGCCGCCGCCCCGCGGCAGACGGCCATGGGCTCCGTCCGGCAAAAAATCGCCGCCTTCGAGCGCCGGAACGGCATCCGCTTTTCCCCCACCCAGCGCCAGGCGGTCACCCAGGCGGCGCAGTCCGGCCTGATTGTCATCACCGGCGGGCCGGGGACCGGCAAGACGACCCTCATCAACTGCATCCTTTACGTTCTGGGGCCGGAGCGCAACGTGCTGCTGGCCGCGCCGACCGGGCGCGCCGCCAAGCGCATGGCGGAGGCCACCGGGCAGGAGGCCAGCACCGTCCACCGCCTGCTGCAGTACGGCGGCGAGGAGGGGCTGTTCCAGGTCAACCAGTCCAACCCCCTGGACTGCGACGGGGTCATCGTGGACGAGGTGTCCATGATGGACGTCTTCCTGATGCGCAGCCTGCTGTCCGCCCTGCAGGAGGGCACCCACCTCATCCTGGTGGGGGACGCGGACCAGCTGCCCAGCGTGGGGCCGGGCAACGTGCTCTCGGACGTCCTCTCCTGCGGGCTGATTCCCCAGGTCCGGCTGACGGAAATCTTCCGCCAGCAGGAAGGCTCCCTCATCGTGCTCAACGCCCACCGCATCAACCGGGGCGAAGAGCCGGAGCTCAACGCGCAAGGCGGGGACTTCTTCTTCGAGCGCAGGGCGGAGCCCCAGGCCGCCGCGGCGTGCATCGTCGAATTGTGCCGCACGCGGCTGCCCGGCTACCTGAAGCTCGGGGAGG
>JAAZAQ010000141.1 GCA_012514225.1 Clostridiales bacterium
ACTGGGTCATCGCCTCCATGACGCTGACCCAGGGCGGGCACGGCTACATCCTCACGGGGGACTATGACAAGGAAACCTTCCGCTGCGAGGACTTCCCCCTCGTGTTCCACACCCTGGAGCAGGCGGATGGGGAGACCGGGGCGGCGGGCCTGCGCGTCCTGCGGCGCGTCAACGCGGACGGGCTCAACGAAATCATGCAGGGCGACTTTGGCGCGCTGACCCCGGAGGAACGGGACGCCTGGTTCCGCTTCCACCTCTACCTGTGCGAGCAGCCCCAGCACCTGGGCGCCTGCAACCACTGGCTGTACGTGTGCGAGCCGCTGTGACGGACGGGAGCCCGCCAAAGGCGCTGGGTCGGAGCACAAACCGCCGGAACGTGAAAAGGAGGCCTTATCCATGAACGTCGCGGAAAAACTGGCCGCGCTCATCCGCTTCCCGACGGTCGCCAGGCCGGAGGGCGGGGAGGACGCCGCCGCCTTCTCCGGCTGCCGTCAGGCCATCCTGGACCTTTATCCCCGGGTCGCGGCCGCCTGCGGGCACCGGATCGTCGCCGGGCGGGGCGTGGTGCTGCGCTGGCAGGGGCGGGAAAAGCGCGCGTCCTGGGTGCTCATGGCGCATTACGACGTGGTGCCGGCACCCGAGCCGGACTGGGAGCATCCGCCCTTCTCCGGGGACATCGCGCAGGGCTATGTGCACGGCCGCGGCGCGCTGGACACCAAGGGCACGCTGGCGGCGATGCTGCAGGCGGCCGAAGAGCTGCTGGCGGAGGGGTTCGCCCCCCGGCAGGACGTGTTCTTCTGCTTTTCGGGGGACGAGGAGACCTACGGGCCGACCACCGGGGAAATCATCCGGTACCTGCGGGAGAACGGGCACACGCCGGATTTCGTGCTCGACGAGGGGGGGCGGCTGACCGGCTCGCCGCTGCCGGGGTTTTCCGGCCTGGCCGCGCTGGTGGGCGTGGCGGAAAAGGGCATGGCGCAAATCGTGCTCAAGGCGAAGGGCCCCGCGGGGCACGCCGCCCGCCCGCCCCGGGAAACGCAGGCGGACGTGCTGGTGCAGGCGATGGACAGCGTGCGCCGGAACCCCTGGCCCCAGCGCCTGACGGAGCCGCTGCGGGAATGCATGCACGCCCTGGCCGGGGGGTGCGCCTTCCCCTGGTCGCTGATGAACCAGTACCCGGAATCCTTCCTGGGCGTGATATTCCGGCGCTTCGAGCGCCTGGCCGGCGAGGCGGGCGCCCTGACGCGCACCACCTGCGCGCTGACGCGGCTGTCCGGCGGCGTCGCGTCCAACGTGCTGCCCGGGGAGGTGTCGGCCGGGTACAACCTGCGCCTGCTGCCGGGGGACACGCCGGAGGGCGCGGCGGAGCGGATGCGGGAGGTGATCGGCGACCCGCGGGTCACGGTGGAACTGACGGACGGCAACCCGCCCAGCCCGGTCTCGGAAACCGGAGGGGAGGGGTTCGGGCGCCTGCGCCGTGCCGTATCCCGGGTGTGGCCGGGGGCCGTCACCGCGCCGTTTCTGATGACGGGCGCCACGGACGCCTATCACTACAGCCAGTTCTGCCCCCGGGTCTACCGCTTCGGCCCCCTGCTGGCGACGCCCGAGGAAACGGCCTGTGTCCACGCCGCCAACGAGCGCGTTTCGGTGCAGGCGCTTTCCGACGCCGTGCTGTTCTACAAGGCGCTGCTGATGGGGGAGGAATAAAGGGGCGCGGCGTTTCCCGGGCCTCCGCCCGGGTATGCTGCCCCCGTCCCGGCGGGATTTGCCGGGAACAGGAGAAGGGAGGAG
>JAAZAQ010000015.1 GCA_012514225.1 Clostridiales bacterium
GGCACCATGAGCCAAAGAATGACCGCATCCTCCAGGCAAGCGCCAAGCTTCTGACCCCGGTCGTGCTGCTGTTCGGCGTCTATGTCATTTTGAACGGCCACCTGTCTCCCGGGGGCGGATTCTCGGGTGGGGCCATCATCTCCGCCGGACTGATTCTGTACCTAAACGCCTTTGGGTTTGAAAAGTCCGGACGGTTCTTCCGCTACGAGACCTTCAAGTGGGTGAGTTTCTGCTCATTGCTGTTCTATGGGCTTGCCAAGACCTACTCGTTCTATTGCGGCGCAAACCGCCTGGAATCGGGAATCCCCCTGGGTGTCCCCGGCGCGATTCTTTCCAGCGGGCTGATCATGCCACTGAATATCGCGGTCGGCATGGTGGTCGCATGCACGATGTACATCTTTTACGCCCTTTTCCGCAAGGGCGGGCTGTAAGGGGCGCGGCATGCTGCAAATGCTTTATGAAAACCTGGAGCAGACCGTCGCGGTCATCCTCTTTGGCATCGGGTTTGGCATCCTGTTGCTGCAGCGAAACCTGATCCGAAAAATCATCGGGCTGAACATCATGGATACCGCCGTTTACCTGTTCCTGGCCTCCATGGGATACATCCACGGCAGGAAGGCGCCCATCGTGGTCGACGGCGTGACGGACACCGCCCGCTACATCAACCCCATCCCCGCGGGCCTGGTGCTGACCGGCATCGTGGTCTCCGTCAGCTTTACCGCCATCATGCTGGCGCTGACCATACGGCTGTACCGGAGGTACAGAACGCTGGACATCGACCAGATTGCCCTGTTGGCCAAGGCGGAGGGCGATTGATGGGTATCGTACAGAACTTCCCCTTCTTCTCAATCATGCTGTGCATGGTTTCAGGCGTTGTAACCTCGGTGCTGAAACCGCGCGCCGCGCTGATGACGACCCTCTTCACCATCGGAAGCGTTCTGGCGCTCAGTGCAGGTACGCTGGGCATGACGTTGGGACTGGACGAGCCGTATACATTCATGATGGGCCACTTCCCCGCCCCCTGGGGCAACGAAATCCGTATCGGCAGCCTGGAGGCGCTGATGGCAACCGGGCTGTCCGCTGTGCTGTTCGTCTCCCTCCTCGCCGGGCACGCGCGCCTGCCCTCTCTGGTCACCCTCCAGAAGCTGAACCTATATTTCATCATGATGGATCTGGTGATGGCCGCGACGCTAGTGATGATTTACACCAACGACCTGTTCACCGCTTATGTGTTTATCGAAATCATGACGATTGCCTCCTGCGCGCTGATCATTGTCCGACAGCACGGGCACACGCTGGTCGCCGCCACACGCTACATGGTCATGAACCTGCTGGCCTCGGGCTTGGTGCTCCTGGGGATATCCATGCTGTACGGCATCACCGGCCACCTGCTGATGGAGCCGCTGAACCAGTCCGTCAGAGAAATCTATGAAAGCGGAACGTACCGGGAGGTACTCACCGTAGTCATCGCGCTGATTACCATCAGCCTGGGCATCAAAAGCGCGATGTTTCCCTTCCACGCCTGGGCGCCGGACGCCTATTCCTTCGCACCGGCTCTGAGCAGTTCGGTGCTCAGCGGCATCATCAGCAAAGCCTACCTGTTCCTGTTGATCAAGTTCTTATGGCGCGTGATTGGCATCGACATCATCCAGTCCCAGCAAATCGGCTCCTTTTTATTCTATTGCGGCATCGGCGGAATGCTCGTCGCATCCGTCATTGCCATCAGCCAGCGGGATATCCGGCGGATGATCGCCTATTCCTCCGTGGCGCAGGTGGGTTACGTGTACATCGGTATCGGCATGGGCACCCTGGCCGGCTTGACGGCAGCGCTGTTCCAGATGCTGGCCCATTCTGCGGCAAAATCGCTGCTGTTTATCTCGACGGGCGAGCTGACACGCGTTTCGGGTGATCACAAGCGCTTCCATTATCTTCACGGCGCGGGCCACCGCGACGTGCTGGCCGGCATCGTGTTCACCTTCAGCGCAATGAGCATGGTCGGCATTCCATTTACAGGCGGCTTCATTTCCAAGCTCCAAATCGCCCTTGCCAGTATGCCCTTCGGGGGTTCAATCCGCGCGCTGGTGCTGATTTCCCTGGCAATCAGCACCCTGCTCAATGCCGTGTACTTCCTGCACACCGTCGTTTCAATTTACCGGAAAGCACCCGACATCGAGTACCCCCGAAATGAACGCATACCGCGGCACGCCGCTGTTGCCCTGGTAATTTCGATGCTGATGACCCTGTACCTTGGCGTCGGTTCCGGCCCCATCATCCGGATTATCGAAGCCGGGATCAAGATGTTTGCCTGAGGAGGAATGCCTGAAATGGAAGGTATGTTGCTGCTGATTGCCATCCTTCTGCCCGCCGCCGGGGCACTGATGCTGACGTTGATGCCCTGGCTCAACGAGCGCCGGGAAGACCGTTGCCTGTTCGTCGGCGCAATCCTGGTAATGGAATGCGTGGTCGTCGCGCTCGTCGCGCTGGACGGGCAGCGAACCCTCGTGCTCTTCAAAATGACAGAGCAGCTGCCCATCGCGCTGCGTTCCGACGGAACCAGCCGCATCTTTTCCGCTGTCATGGCGCTGATGTGGACGGTCAGTGGCTTCTTCTCCTTCAGCTATATGAAGCACGAACAAAACGAGAAAAGCTACTATGCCTTTTACTTGATGACCCTGGCCTCGCTCATGGCGCTGACGCTGTCGGGGACGATGGTCACCATGTACCTGTTCTTTGAACTGATGACCTTTATCTCCGTCCCGATGGTGCTGCACACCCGCACCAAGGAAGCCGTCGCCGCCGGCATCAAATACCTGATCTATTCAGTCGCCGGCGCAACGATGGGCCTGATGGGCATCTTCATCCTGACACCCAATATATCCAGCGCGTATTTCGTCGAGGGGGGCTCTCTCCTCGCCGGCTCGCTGACGATATCCAAGGACGCTTTCCTGGTCGTCATTTTCATCACCTTGGTGGGCTTCGGCACCAAGGCGGGCATGTTTCCCATGCACGGATGGCTGCCGACCGCGCACCCAGTAGCGCCGGCCCCTGCCAGCGCGGTATTGTCCGGCGTCATTACGAAAGCCGGCGTGCTGTGCATTTTCCGCATGGTTTTCTATGTCATCGGAGCCGATTTCATCCGCGGCACCTGGGTGCAGTGGGCGCTGCTTGGCTGCGCGACCGTTACGGTGTTCATGGGCTCGATGCTGGCGCTGCGTGAGAAGGTGCTGAAAAAACGGCTGGCATACTCGAGCGTCTCCCAGGTCAGCTATGTGCTGTGCGGCCTGTACATGCTGGATACGATGGCGCTGGACGGCGCACTGCTGCAACTGGTCTTTCACGCGCTGACCAAGGACGCCCTCTTCCTGTGCGCCGGCGCCATCATCTTCAAGACCGGGATTACCCGGGTTGAGGAAATGCACGGCCTGGGCCGGAGAATGCCCTGGACCATGTGGATGTTCGCCGTGTGCGCGATTTCCCTGGTGGGCATTCCCCCGCTTGGCGGGTTCATCGCGAAGTGGTACATTGCCGAAGGCGCCCTTTCCACAGGCGCGCCTGTGTTTAGCTGGCTGGTTCCGATTGTGTTGCTGATTTCCGCCATCCTGACCGCCGCTTATCTCCTGCCGCCGAGCGTGTCCGCCTTTTTTGGCGGGATGGCGGATGGGGAAGCGGTATCCGCGCTGCCAAAAGCGGAGCCCAGCCTGATGATGCTGGTCCCCATTTTCATCCTCTCCCTCGCCATCCTGCTGCTGGGCATTTTCCCCAACTTTATGATTGAATCCTTCACACGCCTGGCAAACGCCCTGATGTGACGCGGGGAACCACATGGAAGGATTGACGCTCCTGGCTGCCATCGCGCTCCCCATCGCCGCGGGCGCGCTTCTGCCTGTGGTCCGTTGGAAGGGGCGCGCGGCGCGCGACGCCTACATTCTTTGCCTGACGATTTTGACCACTGTGCTCGCCACAGTCGCAATCTTCGGGAATTTCCCGCGGCTGAGCCTGATTCAATTCAATGACCGGCTCTCTTTCGCGCTGAAGCTGGACGGCATCGGGCGCTTGTTCGCCGGCCTGATCGCACTGCTCTGGCCGCTGACCACCCTTTATGCGCTGGGGTATATGCGGGGAACCCAGAAGGAGATTTCCTTCTTCGCCTTCTTCCTGATGAGCTATGGCATCTCCCTCGGCATTGCGATGAGCGCCAATCTGGTGACGCTTTACATCTTCTATGAAATGCTGTCCCTTTCGACACTCCCCCTGGTCATGCAAAAGGGGGACTCCGGCTCTATCCGCGCGGGGCTCAAATACCTGTATTATTCGCTGGGCGGCGCGGCGTTCGCTTTCATCGGCCTGGTATACCTCGTCTATTTCGGAGGTACGACGAACTTCGTGCCAGGAGGTTTGTTCAGGGGGGTGGCAGTGGAGCATACGGCCCAGCTCCGGCTTGGCTATCTGCTCTGTTTTCTCGGTTTCTCGGTCAAGGCAGCCGTATTTCCCGTGCATGGCTGGCTGCCTACAGCCTCCGTCGCCCCGACGCCGGTTACCGCCCTGCTGCATGCGGTCGCCGTGGTCAAGTCGGGCGTCTTCGCGATTCTGCGCGTTACGTACTTCAGCTTTGGCGCTTTGGTCATCCGGGCCAGCTACGCACAGTATATCCCGCTCGCGCTGACCTGCTTTACCATCGTTTTCGGCTGCTCGATGGCGCTGAAGGAAAAACACTTGAAAAGGCGGCTGGCATACTCGACCGTCTCGAACCTTTCCTATATCCTGTTTGGCGCGTTGCTGCTCACCGGCCAGGGGCTGGCGGCAGGCCTGCTGCACCTGGTGTTCCATGCGCTGATGAAAATCACCCTGTTCCTCATCGCGGGGGTTTACAACGACAGGGCTGGAATCCACGAGGTCGGGGAACTTCACGGGATTGGAAGGGACTGGCCGGTTCTCAGCGCGGCATTCGCGCTGGGGAGCCTGGCGATGACGGGGATTCCGCCATTCATCGGATTCATCAGCAAGTGGGCCCTTGCCCAGGCAGCCGTCCTGTCCGGCGGCCTGCTCCCCTACCTGGGATTGACCGCTTTGCTGGTCAGCGCCTTGCTGACAGGCATCTACCTGCTGGTTCCCTCCACATTCATTTTTATCGGACGGCGGCCGGGCAACGCCCCCGGCACAAAGCCTGTGGAAACGGAAATCCGGATCAGCCTGGCCGCGCTGACCGCGTTGATGCTGGCCGCCGGGTTTTTCAGCCGGCCGCTGGTTGATTTCATCACGCGCGCTGCGAGCGGACTGGTGTAAGGGGGTGTGGCATAGATGAGAGCAATCCCGCTGCTGCTGGTCGCGCTGCCTTTCCTTGCTGCGGCGCCCGCATACGCCCTCGGCCGTCGCAAGACC
>JAAZAQ010000142.1 GCA_012514225.1 Clostridiales bacterium
CCTGCTGCCTCGCACCGGCCGGCAGTTCTCTTGAAGGGAGGGGGAGGGCTACCTGTTCCCCGTCGACGCCTTTGATACGCGTATCCTACCTTCGGCGGCGGGGCGGGCTCAATGTCATTTCCGGCCGAATAATGGCCGGATGCATCGAAACAGGGTGAAATACAAATCGAAAACAGGGTTTGTTGACAGGGTTTGCCGGCGCGGGTATCATCAGGCGGAACAAGGAGGCCGTATGCGGAAAGCCCTGTCCCTGGCACTGTGCGCCCTGGCGCTGCTGGCGCTTCTGCTTCCCCCGGCCGGCGCCGCGGAGGGGGCGTTTCCCGCCGTGGTCGCCAAGGGGCCGCTGCACCTGCGCAAGGAGCCCGACAAGGGCGCCGCCTCCCTGGGGCGCTACCCCACCGGCACGCAGCTGGCGGCGCTGGCGGACGCGGGGGACTTTTGCCGCGTGCGGATGAAGGACGGCCGGGAAGGCTACATGATGAAGGCCTACCTGGACTTTCCCCAGGGCCTGCCGCCCCGGGAGGTGGTCACGCCGACCCCCGCCCCCACCCCGGATTTGACCCGGCACAACGCGCTGCTGCGCGGCATCGACCCGAACCGGCCGATGGTCGCCCTGACCTTCGACGACGGGCCGCAGCCCTCCTCGGAGAAGGTGCTCGCGGCGCTGGACCGCTTCGGCGCCCGCGCCACCTTCTTCATCCTGGGCAAGAACATCGCGGGCAACGAGGAGACGCTGCGGAGAATCGCCCAAAGCGGGCACGAGCTGGGCACGCACTCCTGGTCCCACCCCAACTTCACCAAGGTGTCCGCGTCGGTGGTCGAGTCCCAGACCCGGCGCACGATGGACAAGGTGTTTGAAGTCACCGGGCTGACGCCCCGCGTGATGCGCCCGCCCTACGGCGCGACCAACCGCATTTCCCGCCGGCCGCTGGCCCAGATGGGGCTGCCCATCATCCTGTGGCGGGTGGACTCCCTGGACTGGAAGACCCGCAGCGCCAGCCAGATTGTGTCCACGGTCCGGGAGAAGGTGTCAAACGGCGCCATCGTCCTGATGCACGACGTCTGGGAGTCCACTGCCCTGGCGCTGGAGACCCTGCTGCCGGAGCTGGCGGAGAAGGGCTACCAGTTCGTCACCGTGTCGGAGCTGTTCTCCTTCCGGAACGAGCCGGTCAAGGCCGGGTGGGAGTACAGCTCGCTGGACGTGAAGAACATCCAGCCCGGGCTGACCCCGGCGCCGCCCAGCCCGGCGCCCTGAAGGGAATCGAAGCACAAGGCGGCCGCGCCGGAGGGAAGCCCCCCGGCGCGGCTTTTCTCACGGGCTGGGGGAGGTGGCGACCGCCGTCTCCTCGGCGTAGGGCAGCAGGTCCTCGGGAATCACGATGCCCATCGCGTCGCAGGCGGTCTTGTTGATGTAGTAGGTCAGGTTCTCCTGCTGTTCCACCGGCATCCCGGACACGTCCGCGCCCCGCAGGACGCGCGCGGCCATCCGGCCGGTCTGCTCGCCCAGCTTGTAGTAGTCGATGGCCAGGGTGAAGTTGCCGCCCTGGCGGACCATGTTGGCCTCGCCCGCGACGACGGGCACCTTTTTGGCGATGGCCGCCTCGTACACGATGGGCATGGCGGAGGCCAGGATGTTGTCCGTGGGGATGTACAGCGCGTCGCTCTCGGCCACGATGGCGGTCACCGCCTGCTGCACGTCGTTGGAGTTGTTGACGGTGACCTCCTTCCAGGACAGCCCCAGGCGCTCGATTTCCGCCTTGGCCAGCCTGGCCTGGATCTGGGAGTTGACCTCGCTGGAGGTGTAGATGAGCCCGACGGTCTTCACCCCCGGGACCAGGCGCTGGATCATGCCGATCTGCGCCTCCACGGGGTTCATGTCGGTGGTGCCGGTCACGTTGTAGCCGGGCGCCTCGTTGCTCTTGACCAGCTTGGCCTCCACGTAGTCGGTGATGGCGGTGCCCAGCACCGGGATGGTCTCGGTCTTGCCGGCGACCGCCTGGGCGGAGGGCGTGGCCACGGCCAGGATGAGGTCCACCTTGGCGCCCACGAAGTAGTCGGCGATGCTGGCGAGCACGTCCTGGTTGCCCTGGGCGTTGCGGTAGTCCACCGTCATGTTCTGCCCGTCCACGTAGCCTTCCTCGGCCAGCGCCTTCAGAAAGCCGTCCCGCGCCGCGTCCAGCGCGTCGTGGTTGACAATCTGGATGATGCCGACGACCGGCCGGATCTGGTCCGCAAAGGCCGGCAGCACCATTAGTATCAGGGTCAGGGTCATCACCAGGGCCAGGGTCAGCTTCTTCATGACGGTTTCCTCCTTGGCTTGATATCGTCCATCTGTACAAAAACGCCCCCTGCGCTTGCAGAGGGCGGATGAACCGCGGTACCACCTCAATTTTTGTCCGAAGACAACTCACCGGCAACCAACATTGCCTTCCCCGGTAACGGCAGGGCTCCGGCACGGCCTACTTGGGTTTCAGCCTGCGGCTTCCGGGAGGAACTCACCGCCTGGGCCCCTGCGCCCTTTCCACC
>JAAZAQ010000143.1 GCA_012514225.1 Clostridiales bacterium
CCTGGGGGAGAACATCGCCCGGCGCCTGTCCCTGTACGGGCCGGACGTGAAATGCTTCGTCAACGCGGGCGGCTCCAGCGCCAGCCTGGGCCTCCTCGCCGCCGGGGCCGCCTTCCCCAACGGCCTGGTCACTTCGCCCCCCGCCGTGCCCGGAGGGGAGGAGCGCGGGCTGCTGTTCGAGTACGCCGCGCGCGGGGTGCCCGTCGTCCACCTGCTCAACATCCGCGGACTGGCCCTCCGCCACGGCCTGCCCGTGGACCCCGTGCCCCTGCCCGCGCCGGGGAACAGCCCCGTCTATTCCGGCCGCGGCGGCGTCCCCGCCGCCGTCCCGATCGCGCTGGCCGTCAGTTTGGCGCTGCTGGCCGCCGCGGGATGGGACGGGCGAAGAAAAAACAACCGCCGCGAATAGGCGCCGGAAAGCGGTGACACATTTACGTATCGTATGAGGAATCCGCATCCAGGGCGCTGGGCGCCGCCGCGATGAAGAACAGGAAAAAAACAAGAGGGACTGAATCGTCCCACCCGCTTCCGCAATTGGGATTCCATAAATTGACAAAAGCGGATTTTTGCGCTAAAATGTGACAGGTGGTCTGAAATTGGCCATATCGTACAAATGAATATGAGGAGGTTCCGGATGAAACGCAAACTGCTCTCCCTGTCCCTCGTCGCCGTGCTCCTGCTGATGGCGGCCGTGCCCGCGCTGGCGTGCACCCCCCTGGGCATCGGCAAGGGCGCCTCGGAAGACGGCTCGGTCATGGTCTCCCACACCTGCGACGGGTGGTACGACCACCGCATCCAGATTGTCCCGGGCGGCGAGTACGCGCCCGGCACGATGATGGACGTGTACGTGGACATGTGCCTGGGAACCCGCCCGGCCAACCCCATCACCAAGGTGGGTGAAATCCCCCAGGCCGAGAAGACCAACACCTACTTCCACATCGGCTACCCCTTCATGAATGACAAGCAGGTCATGATGGGCGAGTTCACCTGGAGCGGCCGGGAGGAAGTCTACAACGCCGCGGGCATGCTCTACATCGCCAACCTTGAGCAGCTGGGCCTGCAGCGCGGCTCCACCGCGAAGGAAGCCGTGCAGATTATGGGCGAGCTGGCCGAGAAATACGGCTACGGCGACGGCGGCGAGACGCTGGTCGTCGGTGACAAGGACGAAATCTGGGTGTTCGAGGTCTGCGGCGGCGGCCTGCTGTGGACGCCCGAGAGCGAACAGCCCGGCGCCCACTGGGCCGCCCAGCGCCTGCCGGACGACGAGGTGTTCGTCGGCGCCAACCGCGCCCGCATCGGCGTCATCGACTTTGAGGACAAGGACAACTTCCTGGTCTCCACCAACCTGACCGCCCTGCCGGAGCAGATGGGCTGGTGGAAGGAAGGCGAGCCCTTCGACTTCGCCAAGATCTTCAACCCCGTCCCCTACGGCGGCCCCTTCTACCAGAGCCGGCGCGAATGGCGCGCCTTCAGCCTGGTGGCCCCCTCCCAGGAGTTCCCCATCCTTGACGAGTTCGGCGCCTATCCCTTCTCCGTCAAGCCGGACAAGAAGCTCAGCGTCAAGGACATCATGAACATCTATTCCGACCACCTGGAAGGCACGCCCTATGACCTGACCACGGACAAGGCCGCCGGCCCCTACGGCAACCCGAACCGCTGGCCCATCGGCCGCGACCAGAAGCCGGAAGGCCGCACCGGGCAGGACTGGGAGCGCGCCATCGCGATGTTCCGCTGCTCCTACTCCTTCGTGTCCCAGAGCCGCTCCTGGCTGCCCGACCCGGTGGGCGGCGTGCTGTGGTTCGGCGAGGACGCGCCGGACACCACCGTCTACGTGCCCATCTACTGCGGCGTGACCGAAATCCCCACCCCCTGGACCGTCGGCGAGCGGCACAAGTTCGACCCGACCTCCGCCTGGTGGGCCTTCAACCTGGTCAACAACTACGCCAACCTGCGCTGGGACGCGATGTACAAGGAAATCCGCGAGAAGAAGGACAGCTATGAGAGCGTCTTCTTCGCCGAGCAGGCCGCCACCGAAGAGGAGGCCGTGAAGCTCTTCAACGAAGACCCCGCCAAGGCGGTGGCCTTCCTGACGGAAAAGACCATGGAGCGCCTCAACACCGTGGAAAAAGGCTGGTGGGAGTTCGCCTGGCACCTCATCGGCAAGTACTATGACGGCGGCATGATCAACGAGGAAGGCCGCATGACCAGCCCCGGCTACCCGATGAAGTACCTGGAAGAGGTCGACTTCGGCGGGCCCGCCCTGAAGGACCTGGAAGAAATCAACAAGAAATAACCGCCCGGACGTCCGGCGGGCGGGGCGTGCCCTGCCCGCCGGACGATTCCGTCCCGTGAAAAGGAGTGCCCCATGAAAAAAACCGCGCTGATGCTGTTCCTGGCCCTGCTCGTCCTGTCCCTGTGCGCGGTGGCGGAAGCGCCGCCCGAGGAAACAAAGCTGGAAGGCCCCTACCTGGTGACCACCTGCGGGCAGAGCCCCGGCGCTGTCATGGTGGGCATGTCGGCCATGCAGGCGGGCGCCAAGGCCACCTACAACAACGCCCTGACCGCGGAAACCTTCGAGCCCGGCGAGTTCAAGACCCTCATCGTGACCGCGGGAACCAGCATGAAGGGCATGGGCGCCGCGGGCACCGATATCAACGCGGAAATCGAGCGCTGCCTGGGCGTCATCAAGGCCGCCCGGGAGGCGGGCCTCAAAATCGTCGGCGCCCACATCGAGGGCATGGCCCGCCGCACGGACAGCTCGGACGCCGCCTCCATCGAGGCCGTGATGGCGGAAGCGGACGTCATCCTCGTCGTCACCGACAGCGACAGCGATGGGTTTTTCACCGCGTACGCCAAGGAGCATGAAAAGCCGCTGATCGTCGTCAAGGACGCGCTGGAAATCGGCAAGGTGCTCTGAGCCCGCCCCGGGGGGTGATGGAAGGAGGGACTGGCAGGGATGACCATGTTCACGCATTCGCTGCTTATCCTGGTGGTCATCGCGGCGGTGTTCGCCCTGGCCAAAAAGCTCAAACTGATGACGGAGCTGGCGATGCTGCTCTCGGCCGTCGCCGCCGTCGTCGCGCACCTGCTTCTGCCCAAGGGAGCGGACCCCCGCTCCCCCCTGCCCTTCCTGGAAATCATCCGGCACCTGGTCGAGGGGTCGATGACCTACCTGGACGTGTGCCTGATTTTCCTCAGCGCCACCTTCTTCATGACCCTGTACAAGGAGGCGGGCGGGGTGGCCTTCATCGTGCGCGGCATCGTCAAGGCCTTCCACGCGCGGCGCTTCGTCTGCCTGCTGCTGCTGACCTTCATCATGCTGGTCCCCGGCGCCATCACGGGCTCCGGCGCCACCACGGTGCTCACCGTGGGCGCCCTGGTGGGCGCGGTGCTCAAGGTCATGGGGGTCAGTGAAAACCGGCGGGTCGCCCTGGTGTTCCTGCTGGCCGCGATGAGCGCGGCCTGCCCGCCCATCAACCTGTGGGCGATGATGGCCGCCGCCGGCGCCAACATGCCCTACGTCGGCTTTGAGGCGCCCCTGGCGCTGCTGGCCATCGCGGGCGCGTTGTTTTCCACCTACTACCTCGCCGGGCGCGGCAAGCCCGTTGATTTGGAAAAAGCGCTGGCGGAGCTGCCAGAGGCGCCCGCCGGCTGGCGGGGGTGGAAGGCGGCGCTGCCCTTCCTGGTGCTCATCCTGCTGGTAGCCGCCGGCCGCATCTGGCCCTTCTCCTTCCCCGTCGTCGGGCTGCCGCTGGTGTTCATGCTGTCCTCCCTGGCCACGGTGCTGGTCAGCCCCGTGAAGCCCAAGGTCTTCCAGGTGGCGGCGACCACGGTCAAGAACCTGCTGGGCCTGGTGGGCATCATGATCGTGGTGGGCGTGCTCAACCAGGTCATGACCCTGACCGGCGCGCGCGGTCTGCTGTCCCTGGCGGTCGTCACCCTGCCCATCGCCGTGCTGTTCGCCACCCTGTGGCTCATCCTGCCGGTCTCCGAGGGCGTCCTGCAGTACGCGGTGGCGCCGCTGTTCGGCGTGCCGCTCATCATGCTGTTCAACATGCTGGGCTTCAACCCCGTCGTCTCGCTGTCCGCCTGGGCGGTCATGTGGCCGGTGGGCGACTGCCTGCCCCCAACCGCCATCGTGGGACGCGCGGCGGTGATGGAACTGGACTACAAGGGAAGCTATTATGGCGGCTTCATCCGCGCCGCGCTGGTGCCGATGCTGTTCATCCTGGCCATCAGCACCGCCGCCATGATCTTCAGCAACGACCTCGCCGGGCTGTTGGGAGGGTAAGGGATGATTGCGATCAATACGGCTGTCACGGTCCTGTACTACCTCATCTGCGCCTTCTTCCTGGCGGCCATCGCGTACAACTTCGTGAAGACCCGCAAGGTGCAGGAGTCCGTCCTCTACGGGCTGATGATGATTCCCTTCATCCTGCGCCTGCTGCGGCTGAAGTAAGGGAGGGACGGGCATGAAACTCAAATGGGCGAAAATCGCCGTCCTCCTCGTCATGGCGGCCTGCGCCGCGGTGGCCGGCTTCCTGTTCCATGAGCAGCGCGTCTACCGCGAGGCCGTGGCCGCCAGCCCCCACCTGACCCAGGTGAAGAAGCTCAGCGACTATTCCCCCGCCATCAAAGGCACCGTCAACGACTGCAACGTCTACGTCTTCGATTCCGGCGTGCCCGGTGGCACGGCGCTGCTCATCGGCGGCACCCACGCAGAGGAGCCGGTGGCGCTCGTCTCCGCCCTGGTGTTCACGGAAAACCTCAAGGTCACCCAGGGCCGGGTCTTCGTCATCCACCGCGTCAACACCAGCGCCTCCACCAACACCCGCCTGGGCGAGGCCTACCCGCGCTTCTTCCACGTGGAAGCGCCCTGGGGCGTTCAGAAGTGGCGCATGGGCGACCGGGTGGCCAACCCGCTGGACTCCTGGCCGGACCCGGAGGTCTACATCCACTACCCCAGCGGCCAGAACCTGGCCTACATGGACATCCGCAACCTCAACCGCAACTGGCCCGGGAAGGCCGACGGCCTGCTGACCGAGCGCACCACCTTCGCCGCGATGGAGCTCATCCGCCAGGAGGGCGTCGACCTGACCATCGACTTCCACGAGGCGGAGCTGGAGTACCCGGTGGAAAACACCATCGTGGCGCACGAGCGGGGCAACGAGGTCGCCGCAATGACCTCCATGATGCTCACCTCCCAGACCTTCCGGGTGCCCATCGGGATGGAGTTCTCGCCCAAGGCGCTCCACGGGCTGAGCCACCGCGAGGTGGGCGACCATTCCGACGCGGTGTCCTACCTCTTCGAGGTGGCCGAGCCCATGCTCGACCGCATCCGCGGCATCACCGACGAGGAGCTGCTGATGTCGGGGAAGGACCGCTTCGTGATGAAAGCCGGGGAGCACAACCTGCTCTACGCGCCGATCGACGAGAGCGGCTGGCCCTTCGACCTGCGCATCGCGCGCCACGTCACCACCGCCCAGACCCTCATCCAGGTCAACAACATGCTCCACCCCGACCAGGCCATCCTGATGGAAGGCATCCCCTCCTACCAGGACATCCTGGACCAGGGCACCGGCGCCTTCCTGCGCGACCCGGCGGCCGCGCCGCCGGAGCAGGTTTACTACGATTGAGGGATTTCACGGGTTCTGCCTGACACGGACACCGCCGGCAGCAACTGCCGGCGGTGTGATTTTCGTCCGGGGAGACTGAGCCTGCGCCTTGATGGAAACCCGGCGCCCCGCCGCGCCTTTCCCTGCCCGCGGGCGAACCGGATTATCCCTTTTTCGCCTTCCGGTACGCCCGGATGACCGCCTGGGTGCCCAGGCCGCCCTGCCCCCGCTCCTCCAGTTCCTCGTACATCTTCAGCACCCGCTTCGCGACCGGCAGCTTGAGCGACCGGGTCTTGCTCTCCTGCCGCGCGATGCGCAGGTCCTTGACGTAGTGCTTGATGAAGAACCCCGGCGCCTCGTCCCCGGAGACCATCTTGGGGCCGTTGTTGCTCATCTGCCAGGAGCCGGCGGCGCCGGTGGAAATCGTGTCCAGCATCTTTTTCAGGTCCAGCCCGGCGGCTTCGCCGTAGCGGATGGCCTCCGCCACGCCCGCGACCGTGCCGGCGATGGCGATCTGGTTGGCCATCTTGGTGTGCTGGCCGCTGCCGTCCCCGCCCTCGTGCACGATGTTCCTGCCCATGCACTCGAACAGCGGCCTCGCGGCCTCGAAATCCTCCGCCTCGCCGCCCACCATGATGGCCAGCGTGGCGGCTTTGGCGCCGGTATCCCCGCCGGAGACGGGGGCGTCCAGCGGGCGCAGCCCGCGCTTGCGCGCCAGCCGCGCGATGTCCTGCCACAAGGCCGGGCTGGTGGTGGTCATGTCGATGACCAGCGCGCCCTTCTCCGCCTTGTCCACGACGCCGTCCGCGCCCAGGTAAACCTCCTCCACGTCCTGGGGGAAGCCCACGATGGTGATGACCGCCTCGCAGCCGGCCACGCACTCGGCCACGCTGCCCGCAGCCTGCGCGCCCTCCTCCGCCAGGGGCCGGGTTTTTTCCGCCGTGCGGTTGTATACCTTCAGGGTATGTCCGTGCTTCATCAGGTTGCGGGCCATCGACAGGCCCATGACACCGGTGCCGATAAAGGCGACGTTCATGCGGTTTCCTCCTTGTTTTCCTCTTTGGTTGACAGATGCGGAAAGCCGGGGTCGAACACGTCCTGGGCGCCCGGGCTGCCCTCCGGCTCCGGGATTTCGCCCCGGCGGTAGGCGCCGATGAGCTCCTCCAGGTCCTCGATCTGCCGGGCCATCGCCTGCCCGGCGTCCGTTTCCGCCACCGTCTGGCGGGCGGGCAGGTCCTCCACCACCTGCAGCACGGGGCTGTCGAACAAGCCCTCGTCCAGGTTGTCCCAGGCCGGGTGCTGGGCCAGGGCGAAGGAGTGGGAATTGTAGATGAGGGTATAGCCGCCGATGCCGGTCGTGCCCTGGTAGGCCTTGGAGATGCCCCCGTCGATCATGAACAGCCGCCCGCCGCCCTTGACGGGGCTCTCCCCGCGCTTGAGCTTGACGGGCACGTGGCCGTTGACGATGTGCCCGCGGTCGGGGTCCAGGCCGAACTCGGCCAGGATTTTCCGGCAGGCCGCCTCCCCTTCCACGTGGCGGTAGTAGGGGTTCATGACCTCCTTGTGGGTCTGCTTGTCCTCGATGAGCATCCGCTCGAAGGTGGCCATGCGGTTCTTGCCGAAAATCGGCGAGGCCGGGCCGCACCACAGGTACCACAGGAAGTCCCGCTCCCGGATTTGCTCCGGCGAGTCATACTCCGCATAGTACGCCCGGCGCACCCGGCGGTCGATGTACCCGAACAGCCCGGCGCCGCTTAAGGTCTGCCCGTCCAGCTCCACCCGGGCGAAGGCCCCTTCCTCGTCCATGGGCACGCAGCCGTGGTACATCAGCTGGCCGTTGTGCTTCAGGCTCAGGCTGCCGTGGGTGATGAAGAAGCGCATGTGCCGCTGCAGCCGGCTGCCGTGGCGGAAGGAGGCGGTCAGCGCCTTCATCAGCTCCTCCTCCCCCGGGGTGAGGGCCAGCGGGTCCTTCGGGTCGACGGTGGGGAAGTGGCTGTCCTTCAGCGGATAGTCCGCGTCCCCGACGCGCACGGTGCCCCGGGCGAAGTCCACCCGGCTGAGCAGGTCCCGCTCGCCCATCATGAATTCCGGCCGGCGCGCCAGCAGCTGGCCTTCCAGCTTGAACTGGATGACCGCCATGGCCTTGTGCATCCGGGCGCCCAGCTCAGGCTCCACGGTGTCGAAGAGGTTGACGTTGAAGCTGTCCTTGGGCCGGTAGGGCAGGCAGGGGTCGCCGCGGTAGGCGGCGTCGGCGAAGGCTGACAGCGGCCGCAGGTTGATGCCGTAGCCGTCCTCCAAAAGGTCGAAGGTGTTGTAGCTGATGCCCTGGCGCACCACCCCCGCGATGAGGGCGGGGTTGCCCAGGGCCGCACCCAGCCAGAAGATGTCGTGGTTGCCCCAGAGCAGGCTGACCTCCGGGAAGGCGATCAGCTCGTCCATGATGAGGTCCGGGTGCGCGCCCCGGTCATAGATGTCGCCGATGATGTGCAGCCGGGACACGCACAGCTTGCGGATGGCGTCGCAGAGGGAGGTGATGAAGGCGCCGGCGATGCCGGTCTCCAAGATGGCGCGGATGACGGAATAGTGGTATTTCAGCCGGCTCTCGTCCTCGTCCAGGTAGCACAATTCGTCGATGCCGCCGCGGAAGTCCTCCGGAATCATCCGCCGCGCCATGGAGCGCGTATACTTGGCCGACACGGCCTTGAACACCTGGATGAGCCGGGTGATCAGCAGGTGGTAGCGGTTCTCGTCCAGCCCGCCCGCCTGCTGCATGTGCCGCAAAACAAACTCCGGCTCGTAAATCAGCTGGGCCAGCTCGTCGCGCTGCTCGCGGCTCAAGGCCGAGGAGAAGATGGTCTCGATCTTGTCCCTGATGGTGCCCGAGGCGCTCTTGAGCATCCGCAGGAAACCCCGGTGCTCCCCGTGCAGGTCGGAAAAGTAATACTCCGTTCCCTTGGGCAGCTGCATCCAGGTTTTCAGGCTCACGATGCGCGAAGCCGCGGTCTTCTGGGAGGGGAACTCCCGGGACAGCTGGCTCAAATGCCGCAGCCGGAGGTCTCCGGGCGGGGCGGAATACGGATGCGTCAGCATGACATCCTCCTTGGATATGTAAAGGCCGCTGAAAACGGCCTTATTGTAACCCAAGTCACCCCCGCCCGCAAGGCGGGCGCCCTACCGCGCGCGCACCGCCTCCGGGCTGTACAGGCGGGTCTGGGTCTCCTGCCCGGCGACGCCGTCCTCCTTCAGGCCGTTGTTTTTCTGGAAGGCCTTGACCGCCGCCTCGGTGCCCGATCCGAAGTCGCCGTCGTTGGAGCCGGCCTGCAGGTAGCCCAGCTCAATCAGCTTGGCCTGCAGCGCCACCACCTCCGCGCCCTTGCTGCCCTTGCGCAGCACGGTGATGCTGGCCGGCGCGGGCGCCGGGGAGGGGGTGGGGGTCGCCGTGGGCGCGGGCGTCGCGGTCGGCGGCGCGGTGGGCGGCGGCGTGGGCGTGGGCAGGGTGTCCAGCGCCTCGGAGACCGTCGCGAAGGTGGGCTCCGGCGTCCGGGTCGCCTGGGGCGTCGGGGGCGCGTCGCCGCCGGGGTTGGTGAACAGGATGAACAGCAGGGCCGCCAGCGCGACGATGAGCAGGCTGAACACCAGCATGCGCCGCTGCGCCTGGTTCATTGGTTGCTTTTGCTGCATGGTTTCCTCCGAATCGTCCCCTCAGGCGCCGTCCCCGCTCCCGGCGAGCAGCTTTTGCTGCGCGTCCGCCGCCAGCGCGTCGACGAGGGGGTCCAGGTCCCCGTCCAGGATCAGGTCGATCTGGTAGAGCGTCAGGCCGATGCGGTGGTCGGTCACCCGGCCCTGGGGGAAATTGTAGGTGCGGATGCGCTCGCTGCGCTCCCCGCTGCCCACCTGCCCCTTCCGGTTGTCGGCGTAGTCCTGCTCCCGCTGCCTGCGCGCCTGGTCGTACAGGCGGGACTTGAGCACCTTCATCGCCTGCTCGCGGTTCTTGATCTGGCTCTTCTCATTCTGGCAGGTGACCACCAGCCCCGTGGGCAGGTGGGTGATGCGCACGGCCGAGTCGGTGGTGTTGACGTTCTGTCCGCCGTGGCCGGAGGAGCGGTACACGTCGATGCGCAGGTCACCCGGCGAGATGTCCACCGCCACCTCGTCGAAGGAGGGCAGCACGGCGACGGTGGCCGTGCTGGTGTGAATCCGGCCCGCGCTTTCCGTCGCCGGCACGCGCTGCACGCGGTGTACGCCGCTTTCGTACTTCAGCCGGCTGAAAGCCCCGCGGCCGGTGATGGTGAACACCGCCTCCTTCACGCCGCCCAGGTCGTTGCCGCTGACCGACAGCAGGGTGGCCGCATACCCCCGCCGCTCTGCGTAGCGGGTGTACATCCGGACCAGCAGGGCGCCAAACAGCGCGGCCTCGTCCCCGCCGGCGCCGGCGCGCACTTCCATGACCACGTCGCGCTCGTCGTCCTCGTCCCGGGGCAGCAGCATCAGCCGCAGGTCGCGCTCCATCTCTTCCAGCCGGGGCTCCAGCGCGTCGAGCTCCTCCCGGGCCAGACGCCCCATCTCGGGCACCTCCAGCAGCTCGCGCGCGCCCTTCGCCTCCCGCTGCAGCGCCTCATAGTCTGACCAGGCCTGCGCCATGGGCTCCAGCCCCGCCATTTCCTTCATGACGGCCTGGAACCGCGGCTGGTTGGCGATGACCTCCGGCTGGGCCGCCGTCATCGCCAGCTCCTC
>JAAZAQ010000144.1 GCA_012514225.1 Clostridiales bacterium
AACGGGGCGGTCCGGCGTGATGTCGATGCTGGCCCAGCCAATGCTGCATTTTTTTGCTTTCATGAGGCAATCTCCTTCATATGCCTGCCGTGCAGGTATTTGGTACACATTCTTCCATGGAGACCCGGATTATCGTTTTCCATGCCTCGTCCGCCGCGCGTCCGCCCGGCCGGGGTTCCAAAGCCAATGGTTGACCCCGGTGGCGATGACCGCGCCCACCAGGGTATCCAGCACACGCTCCAGGAACACGGACAGCATCCGCCCGACGGGCACTTCGAAGTCTGTGGAGAGGATGACCAGAACGGCGCAGGAGAGGACAATCGCGTCCCGGACGCCCAGCACATTGCAGATGTAGATATTCAGCAATACGGCCAAAGGGACCAGGAGGACAAACCAGAACGCCTCATACCCGGGAACCGCGCGCCCCAGGTGAAGCATGCCGTACCCGATCAGTCCCCCCAGCAGCGTGGCGATGGTGCGGGTCAGCAGCAACTGCTTGCTTTCGTCCACCGTCGGTCTCAGGCAGACCAGGGCAGAAATCGTGACGACCACCGCTCTGCCCGAAAAAAAGCCGTACAGCATGCACAGCATCACAACGACGGCTGACTTTACCGTCCGCTTCCCCGGGACGTATCGGAAATTCAGCCCCAATTGCGGACCCCGCCCCCGGGCTTTCCAGGTATCGCAGCCTGCCGGTCCGTCCCTCATCCCTTCAGCGCGCCCTGGGTCATGCCGGCGATAAAGAAGCGGTTCAGGGACAGGTAGATGACAATGATCGGCACGATGGAAAACATCGTCCCAGCCATCAGCAGATTGTACTGGGCCGCCCCCTCCCCGCCGAAGTTCTTCAGCGCGACCACCCCGACCACCAGCGGGTACTGGTAGGTTTTGCCCAGGGTGAACACCATCGGGAGCAGGTAATCGTTCCAGGCGGACCGGAAGCTGATGAGCGCCACCGTGGCCAGGATGGGCTTTGACAGCGGCAGGATAATCCGGTAATAGGTCCGGAAGAAGGAGCAGCCGTCGATCTTTGCCGCCTCGTCAATCTCCCTGCTGATGGTTTTCAGGTACCCCATCGTCAGAAAAAGGTTGGCGGCGGAGGTCGAGAAAATCTGCACGATGGACGCGCCATACAGGTTGTTGAGCTTGAATTTCGACATGAACTGCACGATCGGGAAGATGGTGATGGAGCCCGCGGCGATAAACATTGTCGCCAGAAAAACCCAGTAGAGGAATTTTCTGCCGGGGAAATTCCCCCGCTGGAAGCAATACGCGCTCAGCGAGGTGAAGGTGATGGTCCCCAGCGTGGTCAGGCTGGCCAGAATCAGGGAGTTTACCGTGTAATCGGCAAAGGTCACCGGCTTGCGGCCGACGCCCGCGCCGCCGGAGGAGCCCATTGTCCAGGCAGTCACGAAGTTGGCCAGCGTGAAGTTCTTGGGAATCAGGTGCGCGCCGCCGCTCACGATTTCCTGGTTGGGCTTGAAGGACGCCGACGCGGTGTATAAAAGGGGAATGAGCGTCACGATGACCATCAGAATCAGGAAGGCATAGGTCACAACGAGGCCGATTTTACTGTTTCCCACTCGATTCATTCAGCACCTACTCAGTACAGTTCGCTGCCCTTGCGGGTGACCCGAAGGTAGATGACGGTGATGGCGCCCAGGATGCACGCGGTGATGATGGTCAGCGCCGCGGCATAGCCGTAGTTGTTCGCAGTCCCCGACTGTATGGAGGAGAAGAACTGCTTGTACGTATAGCTCATCATCATTTCCGTCTTCCCATTGGGCGCGCCGTTGGTCATCGCCAGCACCAGGTCCGTGACCTTGAGGGAACCCAGGAGGGCGTTGAGCACCACCATCTGGGTGACGGGGCCCAGCATGGGCAGCGTGATATGGAAAAACTGCTGCCACGAGCTCGCCCCGTCAATCGCGGCGGCCTCGTTCATTTCAAGGGGGATGCTTTGCAGTCCGGTCATGAAGAACAGCATGTTGATGCCGAAGTTCTGCCAGACGGACGTCACCATCAGGACGATCATTGACAGGGTGCCGTCGCCGAACCATTGGATTCTTTGTCCGCCCAGCGCTGAAATCCACTCGTTGACGACGCCGTTGTAGGAGCCGAACAAGTAGAAGAACACGATGCCCATGACCGCGACGGACAGCATTGAGGGCATGAAGAACACCGACCGGAACAGGCTTCTGCCTTTCAGGGCGCCGGAAAGCAGCTTTGCCAGCAGCAGCGCCAGGGGAATCTCCACCATCAGCTTTCCGATCGCAAAAATGAAGGTATTGCCGACAGCCTGCCAATACCGCGCGCCGCCCTCGCTGAAAATCCGGATAAAATTGTCAAAGCCCACGTAGCGCGGGGCCAGGATGCCGCTGTAGCGGAACAGGCACCATCGCAGCGTCCATCCCAGGGGATAGATGACGAACAGCGCCAAACCAATGACGCTCAGCGATATCATCGCGTAGGATTGAACCGTATCCAGCTTTCTCCAGGGCGCTCTTTTCGCTTTTCTGACTGCTATGCTCATCTCACGTCCCCTCTACCGGTTTGGGTAAAGGGCGGGGGCTTCGCCATTTCGATTTCCTTCTCCCCTTCACCCTGATTCCCTGGTATTCAGGAAGGGGCGGGTATGCCCGGAAATTCGGGCATACCCGCCCCAGGACAGCGCCCCAAGGGCGCAATCGCACCGGTTACTCGCGCGCTCCCGCGCTGTAAGGGGCTTCGTAGACCTCCACGCTGATAATCCCGTCGTCCTTCGCCTGCTGGTAGGCCTTGTTGTAGCGGTCGTTCAGGCCGGCGATTTCGTTTTCCCAGGTTGTGTCGCCCAGCATGATGTTGGTGAACACCGTTTGGTAGTTGTCCCCTTCCAGGGTGAGCAGGCGGTCCGGGCGGACCGGCTCCACCGTATAGTTGGTGATGTCGCTCATCTCCGGCCAGTTCTTCAGCATGTTCTCATACCCTTGCTGGGAAACCTCCGCGATGATGTCCGCTTCGTGGGGAATGATAGCGCTGTTAGCGTATAGCTTTTTATACAGTTCCCGGCTATGGAGGAATTTCCAGGCTTCCACGACGGCCGGGAGCCGCTCCTCGGTGACCCAGGTGGTGATGGAGACGTTGCCGCGGTTCAAGGCCAGGCTCTTGTACTGCAACCCGTCCGCCGTCAGCGCGGGCACGTCGGCCACCTTCCACTCAAAGTTGGCGGGGAACTGGAGGTTGTATACCGCGACGTCGTAGGAAGGCGCAATCTCCATGCCAACCAGGCCCTCCGCGAAGCGGTTGCGGATGGGGTCGATGTGCTGATCCATGGGGGTGGGGAACATGGAGCCTTCCTGGTACATCCGGGCGATGGCCTTTACACCCGGCTCCCAGGGCGTGAAGTCGTAGGTCGCGTTGGTATTGTCAAACCAGCCGCGGCCCACGGAGCCGATCGTGCTCTTCATCAGCAGGCGCTGGTAGGAAGCCGCCCACATGGTCGTCCATCCGAATCCATAGTATTTGCCGGCGCCCTTTTCAGTGATGATTTTGGCATAGTCCGCCATTTCATCCCAGGTCTTGGGCGGCTCCGTCAGCCCGCACTCCGCGAAAATCTCCGCGTTGTAGACCATCTTCAGGGGAACCAGCTCCAGCGGCATCGAATAGAGCTTGTCGCCCTGAAGGTTGATGCCCTGGGAGAGGTAAGGCTTGAACCGCTCGATTTCCGCCTCCACACCCGGCACGGTGTACAGGTCGCGGACAAATCCGGCTGCCAGCATCTCCGACCGGCTGTACATGTCCGCGATGTCCGGGTAGGTTCCGCCGGCAATCATGGTTTCAAGCGCGGTCCCATAGTTGTCAATGTTGGTCTCCATGACGATACGGATGCCTTTTTCCGCGCCGACAGTATCGTTCCAGTTGGCCACTTCGCCTTCCAGCAGCTTCTGATAGCCGCCGATGCTGCTGAAAAAGTAGACCTCTTCCACGTCCTCGGCAAGCGCGGCCGGCATCGCCACAGAGAATACCAGTGCCATGACCAGCAACAGGTGCAGCAGTTTTCCTTTCAAGTTCCCTTCCTCCTTCGTTTATTGTGAGCGCGTATAAAACAACACGCCACGTCTCTCTAAATGGCTTGGACGCTTCAGGTTATCGTAGCCGGGTCCGTCGTCCCGCAATCAGCGGCC
>JAAZAQ010000145.1 GCA_012514225.1 Clostridiales bacterium
GTCTGTAGTAAGGTTTTTTGACAGCCCCGGGGTTTGGGGATGGAATCCCCAAACCTCTTGTTATGGTCTCAACCGGAGGGCAGGCGCCGTTACAATCCCGACGGCCTTAGTGCCCCCGCGGCTTTTCGCCCTTCGCGTCGGCGAGGACGACGCGGTAGCCGTCCGGGTCATACAGCCACAGCTCGCGCTTGCCGGAGAAGGGATTGACGGCGTCCCGCTCCAGGGGAATCGCGAATTCGCGGACGCGCGCGAGGAGGGCGTCGAAATCCTCCGCCTCAAACCAGAGCAGCACGCCGTTCCCGGTCGCCGCCTCCAGGTCGCGCAACGGGCCGTGGCTGGCGTCCGGCTGGCAGTCGTGCAGCTGCAGGACCAGGCGGTCGCCCGCGAACAGCTGCTCGTATTCCGTCCCGCCGTGCCCGCTGGCCGCGCCCAGCAGCTGTTCGTAAAACCGTGCGGAGGCGCGAACGTCCTTCACCGATATCATGGGCATGGGGTTCATGTCGAACCCTCCTTCCGTTTGGTATTCGCCGCCGGCTTTTCCCGCCGGCTGAAGATGAAGAAGCGGCTGGCCAGGTAGTTGAAGATGACGACCAGCACGTTCATGATGAGCTTGGACGGCTTGTCGCCCATGACCAGCAGGAAGAGGTTGAACAGCAGCAGGTCGAACAGCACCGCGCCCAGGGCGCGGGAGGAGACGAACAGCCAGAATTCCTTCAGCCGGCGGGTCTTGCGGCCGTCGCTTTCAAAGACGTAGCGCCGGTTGGTAAAATAGGCGAATAGCACGCTCAGAATCCAGGCCACGGCCTGGGAGAGGGTGGCGGTCAGGCGGTAAGGGCCGCTGTTGCGCTCCATGGCGCCCAAGCCCAGGGCGGTGGTCATGAGCAGATAGACCGCCCAGTTGACCAGGGTGGTGAGGACGCCGAAGACCAGGTAGGCGCTCAGCTCGTACAGGCGGGGCTTGTCCCGTTTCAGGGCCCGCAGTTTTTCCATCAATCCGCTTCCCTTCCGTCCTCCGGCTCCAGGCCGCCGTCGTCGCCCCGGGCGTAGGCCGCGCTCAGCACGTCCGCGACCCGCATCGTCCGGGGCGTTTTCCCTCGCGCGGGCAGGTAGTCGAAGTCCGTTTCGCCCAGCCGGACGACCCGGACGCCGCCGCTTTTCATCCCGTCCCCATCCATCCACACCAGCTTGACGGCGCGGTTGCGGCGCAGGGAATACTCCAGGAAGCGGCGAACCATGTCAACCCTCCGGCACGCGGTAGACGCGGTATTCCGGGTTCTCGTACACCAGCTCGAACAGCGCGTCCAGGGCCTCCGCGCTGCCGCCCAGCGCGCGCTCGTAGGGGCCCAGCAGAATGTACCCCGCGCCGTAGCGCAGGGGGACGCCCCCGTTTTTTTCCGGGTCGGCGAAAAAGGCGCGCAGGTCTTCCTGCCGGGCCTGGGTGTCAAAACCGTGGTAGTACAGCCACAGGTCCGGCCCGCAGACGATTTCGCGCCCGGCCAGGGAAGAGATGGGGTTCAGGTGCTGGGTCGCGGTGACGAAGCGGCTGTCCCGGGGCGTGCCGTCCCTCGCGAACCGCGCCACCGCCGCGTCCTCCGCGGAAAACATCCGGTAGTCGCTCAGCGCCTCCCGCGCCAGGGCGAGGGCGCCGGAGGCGAACATCAGGACCGCCGCCAGGCCCGCGATGAGCGGCCGCGCGCGCAGGCCCTTCAGCCGCCCGTGCAGCGCGACGGCATAATCGGCCGCCGGCATCGCGCACAGCGCCCACCAGACGTAGAAAAGCTTGTTGTTGTCGTACTCGTTGGGCTGGAAGAGCACCAGCTCGGCGACGACGAAGATGGCAAAGGCGCCCAGGAACAGCCGGCGGCGGAAAGCGTCCCTCTCCATCATCGCGAACAGCGCCAGCAGGAAGGGCAGGCCGATGTTCTTCAGGTAAAACCAGGGATAAAGGTCCTGCAGGCCGCCGCCGCCGGGGTTGTTGACCCAGTTGAACTGCAGGCGCAGGAAGCCGCCCTGCCCGGCCTGGCCGAAGGTGAACAGCAGCAGCTGGGGGAGCGCCAGCAGCGCGGCGACGCCGCCATAAAGCAGGTAGGGGGCGGTTTTTTCCCTTTTTACCAGGCCGTATGCCAAAAACCCCGCGCTGGCCAGCGCCAGCGCCAGGAAGGAATGCGTGTGGATGAGGGGCAGCCCGCCGGCCATGACGCCCAGCAGCAGGGTCTGCCGCCGGTTCCATTCCCCGTTTTTCACCATGTCCAGCAGCAGGTAGAGGCAGGGCAGCAGCACCGCCCAGCCCGCCAGGAAGGTGCGCTGGGGCAGCAGCATGTCGGCGACGAGGTTGGAAAAACGCAGGTTGTAGCGCGTGAACTCCGCGTGGTTGGCGGGGGTCTGGTACCAGCCTTGCAGGATGTTCTGGAGCCGCTCCAGCCACTGCCCCTGCTGCAGCTGGTTTTGCCCGGCCTGGCCCAGGCTGACGCCGGCCATGTCGAAGGCGTACAGGAAGCCCAGGCCGCCGTTTAAAAACACGAACAGCGCCGCCAGCGCCGCGGCGCCGGGCGTCCTGCACAGGCGCCGCGCCAGGAGGATATATCCTGAGAACACCAGCGCCATCATCACCGCGCCCGGCAGCAGCACGGCCCAGCGCAGGCTCATGCCCAGCGCCAGCAGGCTGGTGGACAGGCTGTCGGCCAGGAAGGGGTAGCCCAGGCGCAGCCCGGGCAGGATGCTGTAGTCCGCCGGCAGGGTCCTGCCCTCCAGCGAGGTGACGATGGACAGGTGCAGCGGCAGGTCGCCGTAGGTGGCCTGCCCCGTGAACAAGGCGCCGTCCTCCGGCCGCAGGACGTGGGTGTGCTGCAGGTACAGCCCCAGCAGGCTCAGCGGCAGGGCGAGGGCCAGCAGCAGGGTCAGGGTCTTGTGATCCTCCGCGTCGGCGGCCTTCAGGGGCGCGGCGTCCCTGAACCGCCAGGCCAGGAAGGCGGTCAGCGCGAGCGGCAGGAGGGACAGCCATTGGGTCAGCGCGTCGAAGGGCCGCAGGAAGGCGATGAGCGCCGGCAGCCACATCATCAGGAAAAGCCCCAGGCTCAGCCCCAGCCAGGCGCGGACCCAGGGGGACTGCCGCGGCAGCAGGCAGCGGACAATGAACAGCCCTGCCGCCAGGTACAGCAGAAGGAGCAGCAGCCCCGCCACCTACGCGTCCCCCCCTTCCGCTTCGCTCTCCCCGGCCATGCGCAGCATCTCCAGCCGGAGGTGCCTTGCGACGCGCTCCTTTTCCTCCTGGGGCGGGGCGTCCGGGTTGTAGCGCGTGGCCTCGCCGAAGGTCAGGGTGTGCTGTTTCTTGTCCGCGTAAATGGGGATGAACTGCGCGCGCTTTCCGGTGCGCTGGTGGTAAAGCTGCGCCACCATCACGAAGCCGGTGAAGAAGGCGCCGATGCCCTCCTTCACGTAGCCGGCTTGCTCCAGGCTTTCGTGGTTGGGGTTCTCGGGGAAAATCAGGATGTTGTCGCCCGCCTCCATCGCCTCGGCGGTCAGCCGGAAGGTGCGCACGAGGGCGCGCGGGTCGTCCCGGTACACGGGGATGCTGTCCAGGGAGCGCATAACCCATTTGAGGAAGGCGGAGACCAGGCGGGTGGCCGGCCACTTCAGGCGCTCCGGCAGCCATGCCTGGCGCTTCACGGTGTTTTCGTAGAGGTAGACATTCTGGGCGTCCGGCTCGGCGATTTCGTCGATGACCCAGGGACGGAAGGAAAAGGGGACGAAGAGGTTGGTCACCACCGGCCCCCACAGCTCGCCGTGGTTGCAGGTGAATACGCAGCTGATATCCGCGTCCAGCTTGACCTTTTCCTTGTTCACCACCTTTGAGTAGAACAGCGGGCGCAGAATCAGGATGACCCATTTGATGCCGTAGCGGCGGCGGTGCACCTTGACCACCGTGTCCTCCAGCTGCCGCTGCAGGGGCAGGTTGATTTCGCCGCTGTCCTTCAGCCGCAGGAAGGTGCGGATTTTCTCGGCGACCTTGCGCTCCATCGGCACGCGGAAGGCGGCGGGGATGGCCGCGACCACCAGCGCCAGCGCGGGCAGTAGCAGCAGGGGCTGGGCGGTCAGGTTGATGCCGCCCCTGGATACGCTGCCCCCCGAAATCAGGGTAAACAGCGCCAGCCCGACCAGCGCGATCATCCCGCCGACCAGCGCTGCGTATTCCTGCTGCGCCGCGTGTGCGCGGCGCAGGGCGCTCCCCGGTTCCTCCCCGGTGGCGAAGCGGACGATGTCCCGCATGTCCCGGTCCAGGGAGGACAGGGAATGGGCCGCCATCGTGACACCGGAGGTGCAGAAGGCCAGGGACAGGTAGTTCCACGCCGGTCCGGTGGCGACGGAACGCAGGGCGAAGGCCGCCAGGCTGATGAGCCACATCGCCAGCCCGACGATAAGCGCCGTCGCCGGCTCCGGGCGCAGGCGCGACTTGTCCAGCATCATGGCGGTCACCCACTGCGCCAGCACCGTGCACAGAAAGGCGATGGCCAGGCTGTACAGCAGGCTCTGGGAGGAGGCGCCGATGAAGGTGTAAATCAGAATCAGCGTCACCTGCAGCGCCGTGACCGTCAGCATCATGACCGTGCGGAAGGTCTTGTAGGCGTTGACCCGGGTGAGCCGGTCCAGCTGTGCGGGCAGCTCCCCGGAGGGGGCGGCTTCCGGCGCGGGCGCTTCCTCCTCCCCCCGCGCGGCCAGCGCCAGGGTCTCCAGCAGGCAGCACAGCGCGAAGCCGCCCAGCAGGTGCCAGGCGGATTCCGGCGA
>JAAZAQ010000146.1 GCA_012514225.1 Clostridiales bacterium
ACCTGGCTTCCGAGCGCCTGAGGGACACCGCGGACAGGCAGGTCAGCATGCTTTCGTTGAGGTGCTTGGCCATCAGCGCGCTGAATTCCGTCTCCTCCCCCTTTTCCAGCATCCGGAGCAGGTCGTGGTGCTCCTGCTGGGCGTTGGAGCGGCGCACGATGCTGGCGATGGCCATATGGGAGAAGCGCAGGACGTACTCCTCCTGGCTTTCGATTACGCGCAGGATGCGCCGCTTGTCGGAGATGTTCTCGATGGTGCCGTGGAAGGCGCGGTTGAGCACGGCCAGCTCGTCCGCGTCCTCGGCCTTCTGGCTGACGTCCATCGCTTCCAGGATTTCATGCAGCTCGCGCAGGTGCCGCGCGGTGACATTCCGGAAAATCGAGGGGATAATCAGCATCATCAGCGCGTTGCGGATGGTGAAGGTTTCCTCGATGTCCTCGATCGTGAACGCGCGCACGACCACGCCGCGGCGCTCCACGTACTCCACCAGCCCGTCCAGCTCCAGCTTGCGGAAGGCTTCCCGCAGCGGGGTCCGGGAAATATGGAGGCTCTCGGCGTACACGGTCTCGATGAGCCTGGAGCCCGCCGGGATGTCCCCCATGATGATCGCGTGCTTGAGCGTCTCATAGGTCGATTCCCTGATGGGCTTGTTCATCTGTACGCGGTCCAGGCGGCTTCGCTCCACACGCGCTTCCCTCCCTGCTTTTTTCCTGTACGAGTGTAGCGGCAAAGGCCTTGAATGTCAAGGACAGGCGCGGCGTTTCGCCTTCAAGCATACAGAAAACGGCGGGGATTACCGGCCTGGGCCAGCCTGCCCCCCGGGCTCCCACATCAGGGCGGAGGGCCTGAACGCCTCTCCCTGCCGGGTAAAAACGCCCAGCAGCCGGCCGTAAAGCGTCAGGCAGACGCGGGCCCCCTCCGGCGGCGTCCCTTCTCCCTCGAGCCTGGAAACCGGCAGCGGGACCCCGTTGATTGCGGGCTTCTCCAGTTCGTCCGGCACCGCGAAGCGCGGCATGAAGGCCAGCGCCTCCAGGGGCGGGCGCAGCCACGCCTGCCCGGCCGGCCGGCCGGACTCCGCCCAACGCGCAAGGCCTTCGGGCGTGACGGCGTCCCGCAGCAGGAAATCCCCCGACTTTTCGCGCAGCAGGAAGCGCAGGTGGGCGGGGCAGCCCAGGGACCGGCCCAGGTCATGGCACAGCGTCCGGATATAGGTTCCCTTCCCGCAGGTGACGCGCAGCAGGTAGCCGTCCGCCCCCGTCTTCCTGAGCAGGCGGATTTCCCCCACCCAAACCTCCCGCGCCGCCAGTGGCGCTTCCCGCCCGCTGCGAGCGAGCTTGTAGGCGGCTTCCCCGCCGGTCTTGAGCGCGGAGTACTGCGGGGGCGTCTGCGTTGACGTACCGGTAAAACGGGGCAGCGCGGCGGCCAGGTCTTGCTCGCTCGGAACAGGCCCGCCCCGCTGCGTCACCCTGCCCTGGGCGTCCTGGGTGTCCGTCTCGACCCCAAATGCGATTTCCGCCAGGTACTGCTTGCCTCCGCCCATCAGGTCGTCGCACAGGCGCGTTGCCCGCCCGGTCAATACAACCAGCACCCCGGCCGCCTCCGGGTCCAGGGTTCCGGCGTGGCCGGCCTTGGCGCCCAGCAGGCGTTTCACAAAAGCGACCGCCTGGGCGGACGACATCCCAGGCGGCT
>JAAZAQ010000147.1 GCA_012514225.1 Clostridiales bacterium
GCAGGGCGGGAGATGGACTTCCTGGCGCAGGAGATGAACCGCGAGGCCAACACCATCTGCTCCAAGTCCTCCGACCTGGACGTAACGCGCCTGGGCCTGGTTTGCAAGGGTGAGGCGGATAAAATCCGCGAGCAGATACAAAACGTGGAGTGAGGGGATGAAAGAGCAAATCCGGCGCCGCAGGACGGCGGCCCACCGATGCGAAGTCGAGCAGCCGAAACGGAAAGGGATGCTCATCATCATTTCCGGCCCCTCCGGTACGGGCAAGGGCACGCTGTGCGAGCGCCTGCTGGCCCAGGACAGGCAAATCGTCTTCTCCGTCAGCGCGACCACGCGCCAGCGGCGGGACAGCGAGACGGAGGGCGTCCACTACCGTTTTATCTCGGAAGCCGCGTTCGACCGGCTCATCCGGGACAACGCCATGCTGGAGTATGCCTCCGTCCACGACCACCGCTACGGCACGCCCCGCCAGCCGGTGGAGGATGCGCTGGAGCAGGGCTTCGACGTGCTGCTGGATGTGGATTCCCAGGGCGCCATCAACGTAATGCGGCAGATGGAAAACTGCGTGTCCATCTTCATCCTTCCGCCCTCCTTCGCCTCCTTGCGCCAGCGGCTGCACACCCGCAACACCGACGACGAGGCGGAAATCGAAAAGCGGCTGGACAACGCCCGCGCCGAAATCACCCGCTATGTCAACTACCAGTACGCCCTGGTCAACGACGACCTGGACGCGGCCTACGCCCGGCTCTGCTGCATCATCAGCGCGGAGCGGATGCGGACCAGCCGCTGCCATCCCTATATTCCCGAAGTATGAACCCGGAGGTTTGACACCATGGCCATCAACGAGCCCGGCATCCAGGCACTCAGCAGCAAGGCGGACAGCACCTACACCCTGGTCGAAATGGTCGCGAAGCGCGCCCGCCAGCTGGTGGACGGCGCACAGCCGCTGGTCGAGGAGGACGACAAGAAGCCCCTGGCCATCGCGATTGAGGAAATCCAGCACGGCCTGATCACCTTTCACCGCAACCTGGAGGACGAGGAGTAACCGTGGACGGTTTGGGGACGGTCGTCCTGGGCGTCACCGGCGGCATCGCGGCGTACAAATCCTGCGAGGTCGTGTCCCGCCTTGTGAAGGCGGGTGTCGGCGTTTACGTCATCATGACGCGCAGCGCCTGTGAGTTCGTCAGCCCCCTGACCTTCCAGACCCTCTCGCGCAACCCGGTGGCGGTGGACACCTTCGAGGCGCCCAACGCCTGGGAGGTGGAGCATATTTCGCTCGCCAAGAAGGCGGATGTGCTGCTCGTCGCCCCGGCGACCGCCAACGTGCTGGCCAAGCTGGCCAACGGCCTGGCGGACGATATGCTGACCACGACCGCGCTGGCCTGCGACGCGCCGCTGCTGCTGGCGCCCGCGATGAACACCGTCATGTGGCAGCATCCCGCCACGCAGCAGAACCTGCAGACCCTGCTCGCCCGCGGCGCCCGGAGTGTCGGGCCGGAAGGCGGCTCGCTGGCCTGCGGGGACGTAGGCGCCGGCCGCATGAGCGAGCCCCAGGACATCGTGGACGCCTGCCTATCATTGCTGGCCGCCCGGCGGGACATGGAGGGGCTGCGCGTGCTGGTGACCGCGGGCCCCACGCGCGAGGCGCTGGACCCCGTCCGTTTCCTGACCAACCGCTCCAGCGGCAAGATGGGGTACGCTATCGCGCGCGCCGCCGTCGCCCGGGGCGCGCAGGTGACACTGGTCACCGGGCCGGTCCACCTGCCCGCCGTGGCGGGCGCCGGGATGGTGCCGGTCACCACGACGGCGGACCTGCTGCGCGAGGTCACCCTCCGCGCGCCGGGGCAGGATGTGCTCATCCAGGCGGCCGCGCCGGCGGATTTCGCCCCCGCCCTGGCTTCGGAGCGAAAGCTGAAGAAAAACGGGGACGGCGGCCTGACGCTGGAGCTTGTGCAGACCGCGGACGTGGCGAGGGAGGCCGGGCGCAGCAAGAAACCCGGGCAGACCTTCGTCGGCTTCGCGGCGGAAACGCACGACGGGTTGGAAAACGCGCGCCGGAAACTGGAAAGCAAGTTCTTGGACCTCATCGCGCTCAACGACGTGACGCGCCCCGGGGCGGGGTTTGACACGGACACCAACGAGCTGACCCTCCTGACCCGGGATACGGTGAAGGAACTGCCGATGATGTCCAAGCAGGAGGCCGCGGAGGCGCTGCTGGACGAAATCCTGAGACTTCGCGGCAAAGCGCCGGATGCCTGAGCGCCCGCGATACGCCCAGGTCATCGTCGACGTCGCCAGCGCGAACACCGACCGGGTCTTTACCTACCGGGTGCCCGCGGGGATGGCGCTGCCGCCCGGAACCCGGGTCACGGTTCCCTTTGGCAGGCAGACGCTGGAAGGCGTCGTTTTGCATTTGACGGACACGCCGGGAATCGAGGAATCCCGTGTCAGGGACGTAATCGGCACGCTGGAGGATTATCCCGCCATCCTGCCTCCGCTGGTCGAACTGGCGAAGGAAATCAGCGCCCGGTCCCTCTGCCCGCTCGCCCTGTCGCTGAGGCTGATGTATCCGGCCCAGATGCGGGCCGGCCGGGTTAAAGTCAGGACGCAGACGGTGGCCAGGCTGGCTGTTCCCGCCAGTCATTTGCCCGAAGCCGTCGCTGCCAGCACCCGCTCCGCCAAGCGCAGGTTGCTGCTCAACCTGCTGGCGGACGGCCTGCCGCATCCGGTCGCCGAACTCAAAGCCCTCGTCCGGGATCCGCTGCCCGCGCTGAAGGCGCTGCAGGAGGCAGGGCAGGTCCGGCTGGAGGAAGCGGAGGTTTATCGCTCTCCCTACGCGGACCCTGCGGTGCGAGAGCCGGAGCCCGAGTTGACGCCCGGCCAGCGCGAGGCGCTGGGCGAGCTGCTCCCGGCCGTGCGCGAGGGGCGCGGCAGCTTCCTGCTTCACGGCGTCACCGGCTCCGGGAAGACCGAGGTGTACATCCGCGCGGCGCGGGAGTGCCTGGCGCTGGGTCGGGACGTCATTGTGCTGGTGCCGGAAATCGTCCTGACGCCGCAGATGGTCTCCTGGTTCCGTGGCCGCTTCGGAGACGCCGCGGCGGTGCTGCACTCCCGCCTGTCCGCGGGCGAGCGGTTTGACGAGTGGCGCCGCATCCGCGCAGGCGCCGCCCGCCTGGTCATCGGCGCGCGCTCTGCCGTCTTCGCGCCGGTTACGGACCTGGGGCTCGTCGTGGTGGACGAGGAGCACGAGCCCAGCTACCTGTCGGAGAACAACCCCCGCTACGACGCGCGGGAGGTGGCCCTTTCCCGTGTCCGGCGCGAGGGGGGCGTCCTGCTGCTGGCCAGCGCGACGCCCAGCATCCTGACCTTCGCCAAAGCCCAGCGGGGGGATTTCATGCTGCTGGAGATGCTCAGCCGCGTCAACAGCCGCCAGCTGGCGCAGGTCAGCGTGGTGGACATGCGCGAGGAGCTGCGGCTGGGCAACCGGGGGATGTTTTCCCGGCTGCTGCTGGAAAAGCTGGACGCCTGCCTGACAGCCGGGCAGCAGGCCATGCTGTTCATCAACCGCCGCGGGTATGCTCCCAGCGTCATGTGCCGCAAATGCGGGGAGGTATTATCCTGCAGCCAGTGTGACGTGAAGCTCACCTACCACCAGGCCGGCCGCGGGCTGCACTGCCATTACTGCGGGCTGGTCCTCCCGATGCCGGACGTCTGCCCCTCCTGCGGCAGCTCCTATCTGCGCCCGGTGGGCGCGGGCACGCAGAAGGTGGAAGAGGA
Source organism: Clostridiales bacterium (assembly GCA_012514225.1). GTDB lineage: Bacteria > Bacillota > Clostridia > Christensenellales > Aristaeellaceae > UBA6115. The sequence continues at coordinate 3,778 of JAAZAQ010000147.1, forward strand.
GCTGCGCAAGCGGTACCCCGGCGAGGAAATCGTGCGCATGGACCTGGACACCACCTCCGGCAAGGACGCGCACCGCGCCCTGCTTGACCGCTTCCGCTCCGGCGCGGCCCGCATCATGGTGGGCACGCAGATGATCGCCAAGGGGCTGGACTTCCCCCAGGTGACGCTGGTGGGCGCGGTGCTGGCCGACGTTTCGCTCAACCTGCCGGACTATCGCTCGGAGGAGCGCACCTTCCAGCTGCTCACCCAGGTCGCCGGCCGCGCGGGGCGCGCGGAAATGCCGGGCGAGGTCGTCATCCAGACCTACCGGCCGGAGCATTTCGCCATCCAGGCAGCCGCCCGGCAGGACTACCGCGGCTTTTTCAACCAGGAGTTCGCCCGCAGGCGCCAGCGGCTGTACCCGCCTTTCACCATGATGGTGCGTCTCCTGTGCGAGTCCCCGCGGGAGGAGCAGGCCGGGGAAGTCAGCGCAGCGCTGTACGACCGCGTCGCCGAAGCCCTGTCCGCCCGGCCGGGCTGGAAGCGGCGGGTGCTGTTCTACCGGCGGGACGAGTCGCCCATCAAGCGGATGATGGGGCAGGCGCGCGCCCAGGTGCTGCTCAAGCTGCTGGAGCACCCGGACAGCGCGGAGGTCCTCGCCTTTTTGAAGCAACTGACCGAGGAGCCCTGGCCTTGCAGGGTTCACCTTGAAATCAACCCCGCCAGCCTCGCCTGAGGCCGGCAAGCGGAGGAAACATGCCCAGGAAACGGATTTTCACCATCGGCGCGTCCGAACTGCGGGGGAAAAGCAACCCCATCAGGAAGTTTGACGCGCGGCTGTCCCTGATTCTGCGGGACATGGCCGACACAATGTACCAGGCGGACGGCGTCGGCCTGGCCGCGCCCCAGATCGGCATCAAGCGCCGACTGGTCGTCATCGACGTGGGGGAGGGCCTCATCGAGATGGTCAACCCCGAAATCACGGAGCGAAGCGGCTCCTGCGGCATGGTGGAGGGCTGCCTGAGCGTGCCCGGCCGCAGGGGATACGTCACCCGCCCTGAGAAGGTGACCGTCCGCGCCCAGGACAAGGACGGCAAGTTCTTTACCTTCCCGGCCGAGGGGCTGCTCGCCCGCGCCGTCCAGCACGAGCTGGACCACCTGGACGGCATGCTGTACGTGGATATGATGGAATACGAGGTCTACGAGGACGATCCCGCCCCGGGCGCGGAAACGGCCAGGGACATCTGATGCGCGTCGTTTTCATGGGCACGCCGGAATACGGGCTCGCGTCCCTGCGGGCGCTGCTGGAGGCGGGGCACGAGGTCGCCGGCGTCCTGACCCAGCCGGACAAGCCCAAAGGCCGGGGCGGAAGGATGGCGCAGCCGCCGGTCAAGGCGTTCGCGCTGGAGCGCGGCATCCCGGTGTTCCAGCCCGCCAGCGCAAGACGGGAAGGCGCGGGCATCCTTCAGCGGCTCAAGCCGGAGGTTTGCGTTACGGCGGCCTACGGGCAGATTCTCCCGGAGGAAATGCTGGCCGTCCCGCCCTTGGGAACGGTCAACGTGCACGCCTCCCTGCTGCCCGGATACCGGGGCCCCGCGCCTGTCAACTGGGCGATCATCCGGGGGGAGACGGTAACCGGCGTCACCACCATGCTCACCGACCGCGGCGTGGACACGGGGGACATCCTCCTTCAGGAAAAAACGGGAATCGGCCCGGAGGAAACCGCGGGGGAGCTGACGGGCCGCCTGGCCCTTCTGGGCGCGTCCCTGCTGGTGCGCACGCTGTCCTGCCTGCCGGGGGGCGGCTGCCCCAGGCGGCCGCAGAATGAGGAAGAGATGTCGTATTTCCCGATGCTGCGCAGGGAGACAGGCCGGGTGGACTGGCGGCAGGGCGCCGGGCAAATCGCCGACCTGGCGCGGGGGCTCAATCCCTGGCCGGGGGCCTATTCGGCGTCGCCCTGGGGAACGCTGAAAATCCTGTCCGCGCAGGCGCTGCCGGACGGCTCCCGCGCCGCGCCCGGGGACGTCCTCGCCGCCGACCAACGGGATGGGCTCGTCGTCAGGGCGGGGGACGGGGCGGTCAGGCTGCGGTTGCTGCAGGCGCCGGGCGGCCGCGCGATGCCGGACACGGATTTCCTGCGGGGGCACCCCGCGCCGGTAGGCGCGCGGATGGGGACGGAAGGGGAGGACGCATGAGCGAATCGGGCAAGCGGGACCGGCAAAAGCCCCGCGGGGAGGCAAGGCCGGGCGGTGGCAAGCCCCGGTGGGGGAAACCCGTAGCCGGAGGCCAGGGCGCCCGCGGCAAGTACGCGCGCCCTTCCTTTGGCAGGCCTGCCGGCAAGCCGTCCGGCAGCCCCGGGAAGCCGCCCGTCCGGGGGCCGTACGGCCGCCCCGCGCCGAAAGGTGAGGGAAACACGGACGCGCCCGGCGCGGTCCGGGACAAACCCGCGTTCAAGCGCGCGGATGCGCTCCCCGGGCAAGGACGCGCGCCGTCCGCCCGGCCGTCCCGCCCCTACGCTCCCCGGGGCGTAAAGCCCGGAACGAGGCCTGCGAAAGATGGTCGCGCCTTTCCTTCCAGCCCAGTGCCGGACGGGGCGAAAAGGCCGTTTAACCGTCCTTCCAGGCCCGGGGAGTCCCGCGGCTTGAATCCCGCCGCGCGGCCAGGGGCCGGGTTTCAACGGAGGCCGGCCGTCCGCCCCGCTCCCCGGCCCGCGGCGCCGCCGCCGCCCAGCCTGAGCGCGGACGCGCGCCGCGTCGCCCTGCTCGTCTTGAACCGGGTCCTGACGGACGAAGCCTACGCGTCCCTGACGCTGGACGAGATGTTCCGCAAGATGCGCCTGACCCAGAAGGACAAGCGCCTGGCCGCCGCCATCGTGTACCGGACGCTCGAAAACCTGTACCGCATCGATTTCGCGCTGGACCAGTTCCTGAAGGACCGTTCCGCGCTGGACCCGCGCGTCCTCAACGTCCTGCGGCTGAGCGCCTGCCAGATCCTGCTGATGGATAAAATCCCGGACTTCGCCGCGGTCAACGAGGCGGTGGACTTGACCCGCTCCCTGGGGCGGGAGGAGCTGACGGGACTGGTCAACGGCGTGCTGCGCGCACTCATCCGGGGCCGGGAAACCCTGCCCTGGCCCCGGCCCGGTGACGACAACTACCACAGCGTCACCCACTCCCTGCCCCGGTGGCTGGCGGAGGAAATCCTGGAGGGGTATCCGCCGGAGGTGGCGGAGGCCATCCTGTCCTATCGCAACCCGGAACATGCCGTGACCCTGCGCCGCAACGAGACCCTGGTTACCCAGGCGGAGTTTGACAGCCTGCTGAAAAAGAAGGTCTGGCAAGTGAAGGACGGGCTTTTGCCAGGGGTCGCGCGCGTGACGGGGACGTCGGACATCGGGCTGGACGCCGATTTCCTCGCCGGGCGCTTCTCCATCCAGGGCGAGGGCAGCATGCTGGCCGTGCTGGCCTTATCCCCCAAGGCAGGCGCCCAGGTGCTGGATTGCTGCGCCGCGCCGGGCGGGAAGGCCTGTTATCTGGGCGAGCGGATGCAAAACACCGGCCGCGTCCACGCCTGGGACGTGCACGAGCACCGGGTGGAGCTCATCCAGGCGCAGGCCCAGCGGCTGCGGCTGTACAACATCCGGCCGGCCGTACGGGATTCCGCCGTCTACCTGGAGCGCTTCGAGCAGACCATGGACGCCGTGCTGCTGGACGCGCCCTGCTCGGGCACCGGTGTGATGGACAACAAGCCCGACGTCAAGTACCGCTTGACCCCGGAGGGTCTGGAAAGCCTGCTCGCGCTGCAGGAAAGCCTGCTGGATACGGTCTGCCGGTACGTCAAGCCCGGCGGCGTTCTGCTGTATGCCACCTGCAGCCTGCTGCCGCGGGAGAACGCGGTTCAGGTGGAGCGGTTCCTGAACCGTCACCCGGAGTTTCACCTGGACGCCCTGCCCCCCGCCGTGCCGGAGGCCTTCATCGGGGAAACCGGCTCTTTCGGGCTGCAGCTGCTTCCCCACCGGGACGGCACGGAGGGTTTCTTCATCGCCAGGATGCGCCGCGTATGACGACGGACCGACCGCAGCTGACCGGCCTGACCCCGGAGGAACTGGCTGTCTGGCTCAAAGACCTGGGCGAGCCCGCTTTCCGCGCGCGCCAGGTGATGGACTGGCTGGTCAAAGGCCGGGATTTCGGGGAGATGCGAAACCTGCCCGCGGCCCTGCGGGAACGGCTGCCCTCCCTCGCCGTCGCGCAGCCCGCCGCCATCCTGGAGCGCCATCCGTCCCGGGACGACGGCAC
>JAAZAQ010000148.1 GCA_012514225.1 Clostridiales bacterium
GGCGGCAATGACAATTGCCGGGCGTAAAACTCTACACCGAGCGGCGCCGGCACGGGCGAAACCACCTGGTACCACGCGGCCGCTCCGTCCGGTATGGCCGGGTTCTGGCGCTGTTGTTCATGTTCCGTCATGGCGGCCAGCAGGGTCTCCGTGACAGGGGTGCGCGGATCAGGCGGATGAATAATATAGCGTCCGGTATAAATCCGGTCCTTGTAGACCGTCAGGCCGGTGTTGCCTCCCAGCCGCACATCGGGGTTTCCGGCAAGCAGGGGAAGTTCCAGGCGCCGTATTGGTCCCAACGCGACGATGCTGCTATTGATGAATTGCACCGCCAGGAAAACCAGCAGCAGCCCCCAGAGGGCGCGACGCAGACGCAGCCTCGGGATGGCGTCCAGAGCGTATACCGCGAGCAGGGCCGCCGCGGGCGCCATGCCATAGAGGAACCGGGGACTGTGCAGGGCGAACAGCCCGGTAAGCAGCAGATACGCGCCCGCCGGCCAGGCGACCAAAAGTACCGGCAACATGGAACGATTCCGTTTCAGGAACAGGGCGGGCACGCCCGCCAGGGCGGTCAGCGCCAGGGGTAGAAAGAGGGCTTCATTGACCAGGTAAATCATGTAGCGCCGCCAGAACAGGCGGTAGGGTTCAAACAACGACGGCAGGGTTTCGCCCGCAGGCGCCGGGGCCACCGCGCCGCCTTGCAGAGAAAGGGCGGGATCCAGGGCGATGCGCGTTTCGGGCGATTCCACCGCTGCGGGCAGCAGGGAGGCCAGCCGCGCGCCGATGCCCGGCTGCAGGAGGCCCGGACGCTGGGTGCTCCACCAGGTGTACAGGTACTCCAGATGCCGCAGGTACCACCAGGCACATACCGCCGCGATCACGACGGAACACAACACGGCGTTGAAGGCAATTGCGGTCCAGCGGATCGGCGCCTGCCCGCCGGCCGGGGCATCCCGTTTCAGCAGCGCCCGGACAAGCCCCCAGGCCAGGGCAAGCGCCGCAGGCAGGACCAGATAGACAAAGGCCGTCTGCTTGGCCAGCAGTGCCAGGCCGCAGGCCGCCCCGAAAAAGACAGTCCAACCGGTCCTGCGAAACAGGTCCGATTTCACCAGCCCGTACAGGGCCCATACCACCAAGGCGCCGCAGAGGGTGTCCGGCATGACCAGCCGCGAGTACCCGTATACCATGGGAGTGAAAGACGCCAGCAGGGCGGCCAGAAAGGCGTTGTGCGCCGTCATGCCCTGTCGGGCGAGGGCGTACACCCCCAGCAGCAGCAGGACCAGACAGAAGGCGCCGGTAAGGGCCACCGCATCGGGGGAGCCGCCGAAATGGCGGATGACGGCCGCCCCGGCCAAGTGCGACAGGGGCGGATAGGGGGACTCCAGGCTGAGCGCGGCAAGTACCCGCGCGAACATCCCCTCGGGTTCCGTGGGAAACAGCGCGTCGTGGAACGCGACGGACCGCTGGATGTGGTGCGCCTCGTCGAACAGAATGAGATGCTTGTCCGCCTGCAGCCAATAGAGGTTCACCGACACATGAAAGAGCGCCAGCAACGCGAGCAGGGCCAAGGCGCGAAGATCCTGCCGCCAACCGGGTTTCGGCGGCGGCGGGGGTGGCACCAACATCCAGCCCGGCGGCAGCACGTTGGCCGGGGTCTCCGCTGGCGCCGTTGGCGGGGGAATAAACGCCATGGCAGTTTCCCTTCCTGTTAAAGGGCCGCACTGGAACAGGCGGGCCCTGTGCCCGGTCACAAGCCTTCGTCCGCGCCGGACGCCGTTAGTATAAAACGGTCGCTCGGAAAACGCAAGGCGACGCCTTGGGTACAGCCCCATGCCGGTATGCTATGCTGTTAGCCCCGCCGGGTGCGCGGATCCCGCCGCCCGGAGAAACTCATGCAGGACGGATAGTATGCGACTGACCAGACTACACTGCCGCGGCTTTCGCGGCCTTCAGGATACGGATTTCGCGCCGGGACCGGCGTTAAATATTCTTTCCGGCGCCAATGCGCAAGGAAAGACCTCCGTGCTGGAAGCCATCCTGTATGCCGCCACCACCCGCAGCCATCGCGCCTCCTCGGACGAGGAACTGGCCCGCTACGGGACCGGCGAGTTCCATGTGCGCATCGAAGCGGAGGCCGCCCCGGGCGCTGTCGCCATCGAGGCGCACTGGTGGCGCGAGGCGAAACGCTTCAAGGTGGACGGCGTGCCCCAGACCCGGCTCAGCGACATCCTCGGGCGGGTCTGCGTCGTCTTCTTCTCGCCGGAAGACATCAGCCTGGTCAAGGGCGCGGCCTCGCGGCGACGCCTCTTCCTCGACATGGAACTGTCCCAGGTGCTGCCGCCTTACCTGCGCGCCCTGCAGCAGTACCGCCAGGCGCTGCGCCAGCGCAATGAACTGTTGCGCCGCCAATGCGACGACCCCGCGCTGCTCGAGCCCTGGGAACAGCAGCTGGCCGTGCACGGTGCCCTGCTTATCCGGGAACGGGAAACCTACATCCGCGAACTGGCCGGTATAGCCGCCCCGCTCTACGGGCGCATCGTGGAAGAGGAGCCGCTGGAACTGGCCTACAAGCCCGACATCGCCGACCCGTCGCTCGTAGCCGTCATCCTGGCGGAGGCGCGCCGGGGCGACCTGCTCCGCAAGGCCACCGGACGCGGCCCCCACCGCGATGATGTCGAAATTAACATCGCGGGCAAACCCGCGCGCACCTTCGGCTCGCAGGGACAGCAGAAAAGCGCCGCCCTCGTCCTCAAACTCGCCGAAATGGAACTCATGCAACGGCAGGTGGGGGAATACCCCGTCGTCCTGCTCGACGAAGCCCTGGCGGAACTCGACGCCGTCCGCGGCGCACGCCTTTTCGACGCCCTGCCGGAAGGCGTGCAGGCCGTCATCACCACCGCGCAACCCGCCCAGCTGCCGGTCCACCTCCAGCGGGATTGCCGGCATTTTCATATCGAAAGGGGACACCTTGAGCAGGAAACAGCCTGAATCCATCGCCGACATCCTCGCCAAGATGGCCCGCCAGACCTCCCTCGGCCTGAACCTGGAACAGGCCGAAATCTGGGAGCACTGGACGGAGCTCGTCGGCGAACATCTCGCCCCCCACTGCAGCCCCCACAATATCAAGGACGGCCAGTTGCGCATCACCGTCGAGAGCACCGTCTGGATGCACAAAGCCAGCTATATCAAGTGGGACCTCATCAAACGCATTAACCGCATGGCCGGCAAAGAACTCGTGTCCGACATCTTCTTCCGCCTCGGTTCCGATGAAGAAGATACCCCCGAAGAACAGGGGAAAGAGGGTTAAGCGGGGACGGTGGCATTGCGGTACAGGCTTCCAGCCGGCCCTGGAACCTCGCCCATAATTACCAGCGCACCCGCTATCACGTCATTCCGGTCTTTCCACGGCCCGGCCACGCCCTTCGATGCCGGCCTTTTCTCCGCCGCGAAAAACCGGAATGACATGAGGGCCGCAACCAGGCGATACTTGCCCTTGACACCTGAAAATATTTTCAGTATACTAGCGAATGCGGTGAGTAATGGCTCAACAAAAAATGAGGAGGTATCGCGTTATGGAAATGATGGAACTGGCAGGTTATGGCATTCCTGCGGCGCTGATCGCGCGGTGGCGGGAACAACAGGGCGCGCGGCTGCTGCCGCTGCAGGAGCAGGCGGTGCGCGGGTATGACTTGTTCGGCGAAGGAAACCTGCTGGTGCAGGCGCCGACGAGTTCGGGCAAAACCTTTATCGGCGAGATGGCGGCAGCCCGGGCGGCGCTGCAGCGGCGCAAGACGGCCTACCTGCTGCCGCTGAAGGCGCTGGCGGAGGAGAAGTATCACGAATTCCGCGCCAAATATGAACCCTACGGCCTGCGCGTTATCGTATGCACCCGCGACCACCGCGCCTTTGACGGCGCTTTCGAGCGCGGCGAGTTCGACATCGCCGTGGCGGTATACGAGAAGCTCGAGCGGTTGGCCGTGACCCGGCCGGAACGGTTGCGCGAACTGGCGCTGGTGGTGGCGGACGAGCTGGAGGTGCTTTCGGACGCGGAGCGCGGTGCGGCGGTGGAGCTACTGTTGACGCGGCTGCGCGCCGCCGGCACGCGGATTATCGGCCTGTCCGCCGTGCTGGGCGAACCCGAACAGCCGGCGGCCTGGCTGGACGCGCGCCTGCTCGAACAGGACCGGCGCCCCCGGGA